>CAZSOG010000029.1:0-13710 GCA_964607555.1 uncultured Pirellulaceae bacterium
ATCAACCCATCCTTTCCGGACGAGCCTGTTCAGCAAGCGTGTAATGACAGCCTTGAGTCGTGGCAAGATGGAGTTTGCAACGTTGGCGATATCCCACGTCATTTCGGAGATCGTCAATAGCTCGGCGATCGTGCGCAAGAGCGACAGTTCTTCAAAGTCCGCCGTCACCTGATCAAGCAACAGATCGCGTTCTTGCTCGATATTCGCCAGTTTGGTCTCCGCCGCATGAGCGCGTAAGAACTGGCGGCTCAGTTGTAATACACGATCGGCATTGCAACTTGCAAACACGGCCGTGGCCACGATCGGTTTTCCGGAAGGACGTTGTAAGGGCATTGCCAGGAGGATGGTCTCAGCCGTTATTTGCTCGATTTGCGTTTCGTTAGATGCCAACGCCGCTTCGATCGATGCTTGCGCGATATTGGTGGCGACTTCCAATCCACTGGAGAGGTTGGCCTTCGCTGTCGGAGTCACTCGGGTCGCGGTCGACCACAGCTGAAACTCGGCGTCGAAGGCGTCATGGAGCGCGCGGACTAGCTCGTCACACGTTGCCGGAACGAGCATAATCTGATCATCTACATGGGTGCGCATGGGGTTGGGGTTCCACAGGTAAGGCCAGGCGGCAATCGGCGACCGTCTTGCCAATGCAACGTCGCTCATGTGAGTGGTGGCGCCAAAAACTCGGTCACAATAGAAGCATAGCTTGCTATCATCTTCAATCCGGGCGGTTTGCAGCGAAGCCGCCGATTCTTCCGATCATTCCGGCAGAACACGCGGTGCGTGCGGCCTGGAGGCGACGGCCACGGGCCGGATCGCCATTGACGTCCGTGGTTCGGAATTGCCCGGCAGACAGCCCGAAACCATGCAGCGTCAGAAAAGTCAGATTTTTTATGCCACCAACGGAAACACAACCTATCGTAATGATAGGGGTACGCGAGTTGCGTGCCATGAAGATCGTCCCAGAAGGGGTGACAAAACTGGTCGGCCACGCCGCGTGATCATCCGATGTCCGCGAGGGGCTTGGAGCTCCATCATGCCTGACCGAGGCCTGTCTTGTTACGACTTCTAAATGAGAAGCTCCAAATACTTGCTGGAGGCAGAGCAGATGAAACGAAGTCAAGGCTTTACTCTGATCGAACTCGTCGTCGTGATCCTGATTCTTGGAATTCTGGCGGCAGTAGCGGCGCCCAAGTTGTTTAATGCTTCGGCCACCGCGACGGACAATGGCTTGAAGCAGACACTCTCGGTCGTGCGTGATGCCGTCGAGCTTTACACGGCCCAGAACGCGGGTGCACTGCCGGGGCAGTCCGATGATTTACCGACGGACTTAGCGCCCTACTTGCGCGGCACTTTTCCAACTTGTCCAGTCGGCACGAAGGATGCGACGATTACGTACGTGACCGGGCAGAACATCACGGGCGATGCGACTCCCACCACGAGCTGGAAGTATTCGAAAGATTACGGCGAGTTCATTGTCAACAGTACGGCGGCGACGGACAGCGATCCCTCGGTTAAATACGACGAGCTGTAACGCGGTGGCAGGCATTGATGGCAACGCCGGAGCTGACCGCGTGTGTCCGGGCGAAGCAAACTCCGTCGTTCGAATGCAAACCAACGTTCGGTTGTGTGGCTGCCTCCGCGGCAACTGGACGCGTTGACAACCTGACAATGATTTGGAGGCCGAACCAAAACTGTGCGCGCGGGATGCGGCCGACGCTCTCGCAACGGACCAGGAAGTCCATCGTGCATGTTGGAAACTGAGTTTTGTCGCGCCTTCTTATCACCATGCTGGGGTCGTTGGTCACTTGGCGTTCGCGCGGGACCATGGCCCTCGTGGCGCGCGCTGACGGCCCGCCGCGTCTACTGAGACAACTGAGGAGAAGTGATCGTACATCATGCTGGCCGACAAGGCAAGGGATGCCCAAGATAGGCGGTCCGGGCAGTTTGGCGGCGCGGACGATGGCATCCGATTTGCGGCCGGTTCATGGCAAACTGCGATGTTTACGAAAAATGTGATTCTTACGTCAATATTCCGGAAAAACACGAAGGTAGGGATTAACTTAGGCCGATAATTCATCGAGGACGTGTGCGGGCGCAGCCGCTGTGCGCCAATGTTGTCGCCCGCTGGGCGGCACGCACGGCCCGCAACGCAATGCACCAACGAGAGCGATCAAGACTATGGCAGACGGACTGAATCGAATTCTGGTCGTGGACGATAACCCGGCGATGTCGCGCGTGATTGCGTTCAACCTGGCACGGGTGGGATACGAAGTCATCACGGCCGGCAATGGTCGGGAGGCGTGGGAGCAAGTCCAGCAGATCCCGTTCGATCTGGTCATCACGGATCAACAGATGCCCGAGATGGAGGGCATGGAATGCTGTCGCCGCCTGCGGACGCTCGAACAACATCGCGAGACGCCGATCATCATGTTAACGGCCAAGGCGCTCGAGCTTGACCATCAGCGGCTCGCGGATGAACTTGGTGTCGTCGCGGTGCTCATGAAGCCATTCAGTCCGAACGAGTTGGTTCGGTTCGTGCAAGATTGTCTGGAGCCGGTGAGTTAAGCGGGCGGCACACCCGGGCCGGTGAGGAAGTGGAACCATGGCATTTCGGCGCGCAATTCGGCAGGGCTTTCCACGGCGGGTAGTCACCTACTACCTGTTGTTTTGCCTCATCACGATTGCGTGGCTCGCGGTCTCTGCGGTTTTCGTGGCCCGGTCCGCGATTCAAGCGAGCGCCGAATCAACGTCGCTTTCGCGTTTCAGCCGTGCCGCGACGCGGTGTGAAATGGAATATCTTCGCCACGGCATGAAGCAATTGCAGTCGCAGGTTGAGACGATCGCCCGCGAAAATGGGTTCCTTTACTGTGCCATCGTGGTCCAAGATGGCAGCTACGCGGTCCATTCGGACGCCCGGCAGGTTGGTCGTGCGCGGCCGAAGGTACGGGGTTCGGTAGAGACACTTGGGAGCGTGGAGTGCGTTCGATATTGTCCGGCGGGCGAAGACGCACGACGCCGATACAGTATTCCGCTCCAGGCGGGCAACGATCCGTTCGGCACGCTGGAAATCGCAATTCCGGAGCCGAATACGATCGGCATGATCCTCACCAAGGCCGATGCGGTGCCGGTGGCGCTGTTGGGCCCGCTTTTCCTTGTCGGGGTCGGGGCGTTGGTCCTGCAGCGCGTGACGCGTCCGCTGTCCGAAATCGAGTCTCGGCTGCGGCAGATCGCCGTGGCGCCTGCCGTGGAAGTCGGGGCGGATTACCTGAAGGACGTGGCGGTCCGGAATATTGCCTCGGTCGGTTGGAACCGGGTGGTCCAGTTTTGCCGGGAGAGCGCGGCGTCTGGCGACCTCCAGCAGCGGTTGGACCAGGCGATCGCGCAACGTTGTGATACGCAATTCGACCAGCTTCTGAACAGCATTCCCGAAGGCTTGGCGGCGACGGACATTGGGGGACACATCACGTTCGCCAACCAGTCGTTCAACGCGCTGCTCGGACGCGGTCCGGACGACGATCCGGCGCATGACGTGCCGGTTGAGACATGTCTTAAACTCGCCGATGCGGCTCCCGAATCACCGTTGCTCCAACCGGAACTGGCCGGACGCAACGTCATTACCGAGCTGCAACGGAGCAGCGGCGTGGATGACCGGATACTACGCGTCGCGCGGTTTCCAGTCCGTCCAAACGGCGCGGAGGCCGCGACGGGGTACGTCTGGTCCATTCGCGATATCACGCAACAAAAACTCGCCGAAAAGACGCGCGATGAGTTCCTCGACTCCGCGACGCACGAACTCCGCACGCCTTTGGCCAACATCAAGGCGTATGCGGAAACGCTCGTGTTGAGTGAGATGTTGGATGTTGAGCAGCAGAAGGAGTTCTGTAATACGATCAATGCCGAGGCGACGCGTCTGGCGCGGCTGATCGATGATCTGTTGAGCGTCGCCAGCATGGAGGCCGGGTCGCTGGTGATTACACGCGAAAACGTGGAATTGGATCGCCTGCTGCAAGAGATCGTTGGCAAGGTCGCGGCCCAGATCGAACAGCACGACATCACATTCGAAGCGATCTTTTCGCCGAAGCTTCCCGAGTTGGCCCTGGACAAAGACAAGCTCGCGGCCGCCTTGGTTAATCTGCTGAGTAATGCCATCAAGTACACGCCAGACGGAGGGCGCGTTGCCCTCAAGGCGCATGTCACGGACGATAACGTTGTCATTGAGGTGGAAGACAGTGGGATTGGAATCGCGGAAGACGAACTGCCAAAGGTTTTCAATCGGTTCTTCCGCAGTGATGATCATCGAGTGCAAAGCACCACGGGGACCGGACTTGGATTGGCGCTGACTCATGAGGTCGTGAAACTGCATGGTGGCACGCTTTCCGTGCAGAGCATACTTGACGAAGGGAGCACGTTCACGGTGACGTTACCGATGGGCCACTAACGGCTGCCGCGCAACGGACCGCATGGATCTGGTCGCGGAAACAATGACGGTCGGGGGCACGCCGTATTTGGACCTGGGCGTGTTCGAAAGAAGAATCACGTAGACGCATGTATCAAGAAGCAAAACAAGGCGCGGTGGTGGTCGTCAGCAATGACGAGCCGTTGGACCGCGCGCATATCGAGGACGCGCGTGCCGTTTTCGAGCGTTGTGGGGGCATCGCGGCGCCAATGGCGGTCTTCGATCTGTCGGCGGTCCCGTTCATGGATAGCGCGGGACTCGAGTTTCTGCTGGAGACGCATGAACAGTACCAACAGCAGGGCGGTGACGTGAAGCTGGCCGCGCCGAACAGCGTCTGCTTGGATGCACTCCGGGTCACCGGAGTTGCCGGCAAATTGGAGATCCACGAGCAAACCGGCACGGCCGTACGGAGTTTCCTGCGATGAGTGCGTTAGCGGAGCCAACACGGTGGGAGGGGCCAACAACGCGGACGGCCACGGCAAGCGATGCGTTGGGGCCGCGCATGGCCGCGCGCGCCGCGCCGGCGAGAAAACCGCTGGGCGAACAGCTTGTCGATGCGGGCCTCTTGTCCGAGGATGACCTGGCGGCCGTTCTCAAGACCCAGTGGCAAAAAGGGAAACGCGTTGGCGATTTGCTGTTCGAGATGGGGATTGTCGACGAGTCGAAACTGCTGCCGTTCGTGGCGGCGAAACTGGGTGTTCCCGGAGTGCGGCTGCGCGAGGGAATCATCGACCCCCATGCCGTGCGAGTTATTCCGCAGGAAGTCGCGCAACGCGTGCAGACCCTCGCGCTCTTTCAGGTGCGTGGCGTCCTGACCGTCGCGATGGCCGAACCCCAAAACCTGCAGCAAATCGACGAATTGGAGCAACTGACAGGTCTGCGCGTCAACCCCGTTTTTGCGTTCTCCACCAGTATCGTCCGCATGATCGACCGTTGTTACAGTGACGATTTCTCGGTCGATGCCGTAACTGCCGACCTGGACGAAACCGCCGTCGAACTCGCCCAGGACGCCGCGGAGGTCGATGTCACCGCGGTCGAATCGATGGTTGACGGCAGCCCGATCATCAACCTGGTGAATTACCTGATTCTCCAGTCGCTCCAGAAGGGCGCCAGCGATATTCATGTCGAGCCTGGCCGAATCCACTGTTCCGTCCGCCTCCGAATCGACGGCCAGTTGATCGAGGTTCTCAGGCCACGCCTGGACATTCACCCGGCGGTCGTTTCCCGGATTAAGGTGATGGGCAAGATGGACATTGCCGAGCATCGCGTTCCCCAGGACGGTCGCTGCCGTGTCGCGGTCGAAGGCAAGGAGGTGGATCTGCGTATCTCCACGCTCCCGACCGTGCTTGGCGAAAAGGTCGTGATTCGCGTACTTGATCGGCGCCGGCTCACGTTCAATCTAGACGAACTGGGCATTCCGCCGCGGCAGCTTGACGAGATCCGACGCTTGCTCGGCAAGCCCCATGGCCTCTTGCTCGTGACCGGGCCCACGGGTAGTGGGAAAACGACGACGCTCTACTCCGCACTCGAACTGATCAAGTCCGTGCACCGCAATATTGTCACGGTGGAAGACCCCGTCGAATATCAACTGGAACTGATCAACCAGGTTCAGGTGGACCAATCGCGCGAATTTGATTTCTCGAACGCGTTACGTTCGATCCTACGTCAAGATCCGGACGTCATCATGTTGGGCGAGATTCGGGATCCCGAGACGGCCCAGGTAGCGGTCCAGGCGGCGTTGACGGGACACCTGGTGTTGAGCACGCTACACACCAACGATAGTGCCGGCGCGGTCACGCGCTTGTTGGATATGGGAGTCGCACCGTACAAGATCGCCGCGTGCCTGGTCGGCGTCATCGCCCAGCGGCTGGTGCGCAAAGTTTGTCCGCATTGCCGCGCGCCGCATTATCCGCCGGCCGAGTTCCTGGAGTCGCTGCGCTTTGCCGGTGACAAGCGGCGCAGTTTCGTGCGCGGCGAAGGATGTCGAGAATGCTTCGACACCGGGTTCAATGGCCGTACGGGGATCTACGAAGTGCTGGTCGCGGACGCGGCACTCCGATCGATGATCGCGCGCAACGTGGGGCTCGATGCCGTCCGTAATTGGTTCCGTGAAGAAGGCCACATGACGCTGGCCGAATGCGCACTACTGATGGCGGAAAAGGAAATCACAAGTCTCGATGAAGTGTCACGCGTGGCGTCGTTTGATTGAGATAAGGAAAGGATAAGAAGGACATAGGGCCATCATGAGGACCGTGACCGCACCACCACCGAATAGCAGTTCGCCGGCGACCACGGCCAGTGGTTTTCGCGACGTCCAGCCGGTCCGTGCGTCGGGGGCGTTTCAACCGTTGGTCGCGTCGGACACGACGCGTCACGACGTCCCGCGCGCGAAGATATCGCGCGCCGAATTGGCCAATTTAACCGCCCAGCTGGCGATCATGCTGCAATCGGGTGTGGATGTCGCTTCGGCGCTCCAGTCGCTGGCGCGACAGGCGAAACGCCCGGCACAGCGGGACTTGTTGAATCGGATTTACAACGACGTCTTGGCCGGCAATTCGTTTTCCACCGCCTTGCAACCGCATGTGAAGGTGTTTGGTCCATCGTATGTAGCGACCGTGACCGCGGGCGAGGCATCCGGACGCATGGCGGAGATTCTGAACCAGCTCGCCAAGTTGCAACGAAGCGAAGTTCGGTTACGCAACAGCGTTCGAACCATGCTGGCCTATCCGCTGTTGCTGATTGGTGCTTCGGGGACGGTGACGGCGGCGCTCACGCTCGGCGTCCTGCCCCGTTTTGCCGAGATTTTTGCGCAGTTCGATACGCCCCTGCCCGCCATGACCCGGATTCTCCTTGGGGTATCTGGTGAACTGCGCGGGCATTATTGGTTTTGGGGCCCCTTCTTCGGTGGGATAATCGCGGGTCTCGTATTCTATCTTCGCAGCGACGCGGGAGCCCGGTTGTGGGATGCTTTCATATTGCGTGCCGTGGTGTTCCGCAATGTGAGTCGCGCGTTGTTTATCGGGCGGATTTGCCGCCTGTTGGGGCTGATGATCAACAGCGGCGTTCCCCTGCTGGATAGCTTGCGCATCGTGCGCGCGTCAATTCGAAATCACTTATACATCGAAATGCTTGATTCCATCGTCGACAACGTCGTGAATGGACGTGGGCTCGGCAACGTGCTTACCGAAAGCGACTTCGTGCCTGGATCCGCGGCGGAAATGCTGATCACGGGCGAGCGGACCGGCAACCTGGGTATGGTGACGGAAATGCTGGGCGAACACTTTCAAGAAGAAGGGGAACGCAAACTACGCGACATCGTCACGATTCTCGAGCCGGTCATCACGATCGGCATGGGTTTGGTCGTTGCGGTGGTCGTGCTGTCCGTGATGCTTCCCGTGTTCGACATGGCCTCTTTTGCGCGAGGGTAAACGACCATGCTACTGAATCGAGCGCGCGGCTGGATCGGCGTGGATGTCGGCACGAGTGCCGTGAAAATGGCGCAGGTCGAACGGCGCGGCGGCCAGGTCGTTATCCGCGAGGCGGCAACGGTACGCCGCGGTGCGCCGTGGGACGATGCCGATTCCTTACGCTGGTCGCCGCAAGATTCAGGTGAGGAGCTGGCGACCTCGCGCGTGCTTGGCGAACAGTTCCTAGGCCGTACCAGTGCCGCGATCGCGCCGATGGCGCTCTGTGAGTTGCGCGGCCTGCGCGTCGCCGATCCAAACACGATCAGCATTCAGGATGTCGAACGCACCGCGGAGCCGGCGGCCGGCGCTGGGGCGGGGAACCGGCAGGTCGTGGATTTCTGGCCAATTGGACATCATGCCGAGTCACAAACGGTCGCGCTCGATAACGTCTCCGTGTTGTCGATGGCCCGCGATTGGAGCCTGCGGATCGCCAACGACCTGCGCGCTGCCCGACTCAACTGTCGCGTCCTGGACGGGGCGCCGTTGGCACTCGCGCGGGCCGTCGCTCTGATGCCCGACCACGCCACGCCGGAACCGGTCGGTGTATTGGATTGGGGGTTCACCAGCGCCACGTTCTGTATCGTCCACGACGCGCGGCCGCTGTTCGTGCGGCGTTTGCGCAGCTGCGGTTTTCGACAGCTCGTCGCCCCGGTGCGCGATGCGCTCGATATCTCCTGGGAGGAAGCGTGCCGGCTGACCGAACGGCATGCGATCCCGGTCTCAGCCGCGGACCGCGTGGATGAACCGACGGCGGCGTTGATTCGAGATCTGGTCGAGGATCGACTGAACCACTTAGTGCATGAGCTCACGCGAACCCTCACGTACCTGCGGACGCACCGGAAAGTGCTCGCGCCGAAGGAGCTGTTGCTGTTCGGCGGCGGCGCCACGGTCGACGAGATTGACCGGTATTGCCAGGCACAGATCGGAATTGCCACGCGGCGGTGGACCTGGGATGGCGCCGAGTTTCTTAGTCAGTCGGCCGGCGCCGTGCCAACCACCTTGCTCGGGCCGGCCATCGCCCTGTCCACACTTGCCTTGGAGTTGCGATGAAGACGCATTTGAACCTGCTACCGTACGACCACCTGCGGCGCGAACTCATGCGCCGGCGCGCGTGCCAGTGGTCCATCGTCACCGGTGGTACGCTCGTGCTTGTGCTGACGATGGGTTGGATCCAACGGGCGTCCTACACGACGATGTCCAATCAGCTCAAGTCGCTCGAGGTCGCGTACGAACCAATCCAACAACTCAAAACGGAATCCGTGGTGCTCCGCAAGAAACTGGCCGAGAGTCGGCAGCGCGAGGCGATCACGCTGCGCTTGGCCGTGCATCAGCCCGTGCTCACCGTGCTCGGGATCGTGAGTGCGGCGGCGAAACATTGTGATGGCCATGTGGCCGTGAATACACTGGCCATGACACGACAAGACACAACCAACCGGCACGTCCAGAACCGGCCCGGCAGCAATATCGTAACATTGGACGGTATCGCGGATGACGATGCCGCCATTGCACGGTTCGCCGATGCCCTGCGAATCGGCCACGTTTTCAAACAGGTGTCATTGAGGAAAACGGGCAACCACGAAATTTCGGCCGTGAAAGTTCGAAGTTACAGTATCGAATGCAGCTATTAGAACCAGGAACAAGTTCGACAACTTGATTTCCAATCCACATGCAATAGACCAATCGTCCGCCGAGGAAGCGGATAATCGCCCGACGGAGGCAGTTTCCTAGAACCGCTCAGCATTTGCATATCATGTTCGACCCACAATCTCAACAACTGAAATCACTCAGCTGGCTGCTCCACGGCGCGGGGACGTTGCCCACGCTCGTGATCGGTACCGTGTTCTGGTTTGGCTACGCCGTGCCCTTGAACGCGGAAAAGAAAATAGTGCGCGCGGAAATCAAACGCACGGCGGATCGCTTGGCTGATGGGCTGGGGATTCGCGAGGAACATCAGACGTTGCAAGAACAGGTGGCCGCGAACCAGCAGAAGATCGATCTCGTTCGTCAGCGGATCCCGGACCGTGCGGAGGAAGCGGAATTCCTGCGCCTCGTGACCGACGCGTCGGGCCATTCGGGTTTGGAAATAGGCAATTATAGTCGTGGCAAGGAGAGCAACGAGCCGGAATTCTCGCAACTTGACGTCAATATTCAAGCGTGTGGATCATTCGAGAGCATTTGCCGGTTCCTGGACTACATGGAGCAAATACCGCGTGTCGCCAAGGTGACGTCCCTGCAGTTGCATGGCCAGGACAAGTCAACCGAAGGCGGTTACCCACTGACCATTACCGTGCGCCTGTATTATGGGGTTCACGTCACGGCGCCCCAGACAAAGGGAGCTCACCATGGCTGAGGCGAATTGGCTGAAACGCGCCGGCGTGACGCCGGCCAAGGGGATCGCGGTCGGCGCGCTCGCGTTGCTGCTCATTATCGTCTGCGTGATGCAGTTTGGAGGCACGACACCGCAACCCAGGACCAAGCCGCGACGCGACGCGGTGGCACGCCAGCCACGGGCGAACGCGCCGAGCCGAACCGTGTCCACGCCGGCACGCACACCGGCGATCGGCACCGGCGACGGAACGATCTCCAAACCGTGGCCGGAGGTCGACGTCGACACGGTCGTGCAATTCGACCCGTTTCAATTGCCACGTCGCGTGGCCGTGAAGATTCGTCAGGAAGATGAGAAACGCAAACAGGAGGCGGAGCACGCCAAGATCTCGAGCAGCCAGCAAGCGGAAGAGGAAGCACGCCGAGTCCGGATGCTGGCGGACCTGCGCAAAACAGGCGTGGAACTTATCGTGTCGACCGGGGGCCACGTCGTCGCTTTGATTGGTTCGCGACCCGTTCAGGTGGGCGACACGATCAACGGCCTCACGGTCTCGGAAATCCGTCCTGACGGAATCATATTGACGGAACAAAAGCTGCCGTAATCAGGGAGGGATCCCGGATGAATATCGCCGGATTACATCGTCGTTTTGGGCGCGACGCCACCGTGCTCGTGTGGGCGCCACTTCTGCTGATGCTGACGGGTATCAGCATGGGGCAAACGCCGTCACCGTCACCACCGCCGGTTCCGCGGGCGGCATCCGAACCG
This sequence comes from uncultured Pirellulaceae bacterium, assembly GCA_964607555.1. Lineage (GTDB taxonomy): Bacteria > Planctomycetota > Planctomycetia > Pirellulales > Pirellulaceae > JAJSAJ01. The sequence goes on from CAZSOG010000029.1 coordinate 11,012, forward strand.
CTCCCGCCCCCCCGCGCGCCGGGGCCGTCAACCTACCGTATTCCGCTCAAAGGCCAGCCGGCGGCCGACCACGTTCAAGGCACGGCGCGCAATGGCCGGGTCTCCTTGATCGCGCGCGACGCGACCCTGGGCGATGTCCTCGCGACATTGGCGCAAATGCAAGGCACCAATATTGTCTGCGCCGGACAGAACGACTCGACGGTGACGGTGACGCTGAATGACCTGCCGTTCGATCAAGCCCTCGACGCCGTCGTGGCCATGGCCGGTTGCACCTGGACGCGCCGTGGCCCAGTGATCTACGTGACCCGTTTGTCCGCCGGAGAAAAGATCGCACCCGGGGTCCAGGGCCGGAAGATTCGCGTGATCCCGTTGGACTTCCTGTCCGCTACCGATGTGGAAACGGGTATCAAGACACTCCTTTCCCCGGTGGGCTCGTCCTACGTTCTTAGTCGGAGCCCCGAAGACAATCGCAAGACCGTCGAATCGATCGTTGTTGAAGATGTACCCCAGTACCTCGACCGAATCACGCAATACATCAAGGAGGTGGACCAGCCGCCGCGCCAGGTGCTGATCGAGGTCCATGTTCTGCAGGTGGAGTTGGAAGAAGGGTGCCGCCACGGCGTGAATTTTTCGCACTTGATGAATATTAGCGGCCATACCCTCAATCTGCGCGTGCAAGGTTTCGCGTCCGATTCCTCGCCGCAGGCCTTCCTGGCCGAGTTGACCGCGCCGAATCTGACCGGGTTGCTCGAAGCGCTGCGAACGACCACGGACGCAAAGACGTTGGCGTCCCCGAAAGTCCTTGCCCTCAATGGGCAGAAAGCACAAATCCAGGTCGGTGAAAAACTCGGCTACCGTGTCCTGACGACCACCCAAACCAGCACGTTGGAAGATGTGCAGTTCCTGGACGTGGGCGTGATCCTCGAAGTCACACCGACAATCAGTCACGACAATCAGATTCTCATGAATATTCATCCTAAAGTATCGACCGGGCAAATCAGCAATGACACGGGACTGCCCGAGGAAAAAACGTCGGAAGTGACCACCGACGTGCTGCTGAGTAACGGCGAGGGAATTGTTATCGGCGGGCTCATCCAGGAAGAGGATTCTGATTTGCAAAGCAAATTGATCTTCTTTGGCGACCTCTATCTCATCGGCCCACTCTTTCAACGCCGCACTCGCACCAAGGTACGCAAGGAGACGATTTTCTTTCTCCTGCCGCGGATCGTCGAACCGGGTGTCGTGACCGATCCGGATGAAATCGATCGCGCCCAAACGCGCCTCTTTCACGGACCACTGTGCCAAAACCCTCGTCCCTGGGAGCCGCCTTTGACGAATTGCTATAACAACCCCGCTGACCTGAACCCGTTGCACCACCTCCACCGGCCACAGCGGCAGAACAAGCTGCAAGTTGTTGATGAACATACAGCACCCGTGCTCGAAGTACCCCGTGTGTCTTCCGGTGTACCAGACGAAGCGCAACTGCCAACCCCGGCAATTATCTCCACGCCGGAGAAGGCCGTGACACAAGCTGCCTACATTGAAGAAAATGCCGTCTTGCGGAGACTGCCACCGATCGATCAATGATTTCGGGCCGACGCCTCATCATCCAACACCGGCGGTGGAAAATAAGAAATAAAAAATTAGAAATTAGAAATAAGAAAGACTCGGTTGGATGGTTATGAATTCGGAGGCGGTCAGAGAACTGCTTCGGCAGCGCGTTTATCCGCTTCTTTAATGGAAGTGGACGACCATGGCACGTGCTTGAGACCGAGTTTTGTGACACGTTCTAAGCAAAGGGGAACACGAGATGTTGGATCGTTTGAATCTGCCCGCGTCATTGCGCCACTTGATTGAGAAACGCGTGCGCGACAAGGACCGCAGGGCGCGCGAACGACGCCGGGCCGCTGCCCAACTCGAGTCGCTGAACCACGTCACCGAGCAAGACCCAGTGCCGGCCGAGGCTCAGGAACGGCGCAGCGAAAGCGATCGGCGCGTTACCAAACGCCGTGAAACCGATTGACGCGTCCCACGCGCAGGTCGCGGCGGAATCGCCGTGTCGGTCGCGAACTCCTCGGCGCGTGGGAAGGCCCCCATTGCGCGGCCTCCGCCAACCGCACAAGTTGGATGACTTGTGACACGCGTGGCAATCGCTATACTATGCCGAATTCAATGATTCGTTCTCTAGCCGTTCCGGGTATTCTAATCATGAGCAATGTGTCAAAGTCGTGCCTTGTATGCGAGTGCACGGATGATCAAACGCCATTGGTCACGGTCCAGTTTCGCGGTATCGAGTACTGGATTTGCGCGCAGCACATACCATTATTAATCCACGAACCGGGCCGGCTCGCGGGCAAGCTGCCCGGTGCCGAGAGTCTGAAGCCGGCCGCCGATCTTAATCAATAAGAAACGCGCGCGGGCCAGAGTTGCGGTGGTTGTGAAAATCGCTATGTAACCGTTCACGGAAATTCGCTCGATTAAAGAAAAACCTCCTGTATTCTTGCCTTTTTTTCGAGTGTCAGCATGCGGTGCAGCCGGCAGGAAGATGGGCAAGAATATTCAGAAGGCGAGAATTCATGAGGCGTGTCCCAAAAACTCGACTCAAGTGCCACGCGTTTCGGCCCATAAGATGTCTAACGAGGCTTTACCTCCAACCAACTGACGCATGACGGCGCGGTGGAGACCTTCGGTCGCTCCCC
>CAZSOG010000030.1:0-13632 GCA_964607555.1 uncultured Pirellulaceae bacterium
CCGTTCTCCCGCTGGTCGAACTCGCACAGGATATTTCAAAGTGGCGGCGGTATAATACGCACTTCGCGCGGCTGCCGCTGGTCCTGCTCTGGCTGGTACTCGTGGTGGCCTGCGGTCGGCGGGAAGCCCAGCGCGAGCCGATCCAGAACGCGCGTGTCGCGCCGCCGTCGACCGGCGTCCAGCATTATAGCGTGGATCAGATCGGCGAGGTGCTCGGCGGTTATTTGCCCCCATTGGATGACGGTCGCCTGCACGTGGCGCCGCCCGCCGGTTGGCGGGTCCGGCCGCGGTCGAGCAAGTACCTGGTTCGATTTGTTCGTGACCCCACGCGTCGTTCCCCGTTGCCACAGATCACGATCACGGCGGCGCCGGCGGACTTCGAGCAACCCTATGACCTGGATGAAGACGCGTTGCTCGAATTCCAGGACTTGATCGAAGAGGAGATGTCGCCGGACGAACGAAAGAGCATACTCGAACCGATCAAACCCATGGTATTGGGCGATGTACCATGCCTGCGTTACGTGGTCAACAAGGGCTTTCGCCGTAATGAAAAAACGATCCAAGGCGAATGCCAGGTCGTCAAGACGCTGCACGCCGGACGCATTTATACCGTGTCATTGGACGTCTACCGGGGCACTCTGATCGCCAACAAGAACCGGGCTTACGTCGTGGTTGCGGGAATGGAGTTCCTGGCTCCCGACAGCTCACCCGAAAAGAACTCGCCCGCGGAGGCAACCGCCACCAAGAAGAGTGGATCGGAGGATTCCGCGGCGTCCGGAAAGCAAGATCAATAACACGATCGGGCCGTTATTCGGCGGGTTCGATCAAGAACGGCCTGAGCTTATCCAGCACCTCCTCGGATCCCAATGCCTGTTTGCCAAAACCGGGCTCCGCACCGGCCTGAATGGCCTTCTGTTGGTAGTCGGTGAAGTTCGTGATCAACATCACCGGCGGCGCGTGCATCGCCGAGTCTGCCTTAATGCGTCGAATCACCTCGAGCCCATCGCTGTAATCTCGATCTAGTTTGCGATTGACCAAGACCAGATCATACGCTTGGTTCCGGAGCGCCTCCAAGGCCGTATCGGCATCGGCGGCCGGAACGACTTCCGCATTGAAATGCTGTTGGATCATTGCTTCGATCGCCATGTGATCGGGCAGGCAATGGCCAACATTGAGCACACGTTTTACCACGGCTTCACTCCTTGCCGGCGCGCGACTTGGTCTGGATCGCGAACAAGTAGCTACGCGTGGAAATAAAGAGAGTCTTGCCAGCAACGGCGGGCGTTGTATAAACGGAGTCCCCCATATTGACTTCCGCGATCGGTTCATGCGCTTTGGCAGACAGATTGAAAACACGGACGTCACCTTCCTCATCGGCGACGTATAGATGGCCGTCAACGATCAGTGGCGAGCCCCACACGGGCGCCAACAGATCGTAGGTCCAATGGACTTTTCCGGTTTTCGCATCGAGGCAATGCAGCAGGCCACTGAAATCCGCGGCAAACAGCAAGCCGTCCTGGATCACGACCATGCCGATGGATCGGTGCATTTCTTCTTTAAAATCGATCTCGCCATTGCCATCGGCGTCGTTCTGGTGATAGCCCCAGACGGCGGCGGAGTTTGGATTGTCAATCGCCTCCTCACCCTGCTCGGGAATAACGGCCTGGACCCGGCGTGGTGGGAGGACATCCGCGTGGTCATTCGCTTTCACGGCCAACCATGGGCTCACATCACCACGACGCGTGGGATCAATACACCACAGATAAGCTGGCCCTTCCCCGTATTCTGGATCCTGTCCCGACGCGACATAGACCAAACCGTCATGAATCACTGGCGTGCCAATGATATTGTTGCGTTCACCCGACCCGCCGGAACTCCATTTCCACGTCTTGGGATTGACGTCGAATTTCCACAATAACGCGGGCTTGCCATCCGTGCCTTCATCCGCGCGAAAACTATACACCCAGCCGTCCCCGCCGGCGAAGATCACTTGGGGAACCCCGCCGAGCAGACCGGCCGCTGGGGATGACCATTGTCCATGCAAGATATTGTGACCGGGCGATCGATCGGTCCAAAGAACGGCCCCCGTCCGTTTGTTCAGGGCGATGAAGCTTGGCGCGTCGGGCGCCGGGATCTTCTCGTGCGATTCATCCACGCCATTGGACGTATTGACAAACAAGATATCGCCAAGCGCGGTAACACTGCAACTACACATATTGTGCTGGAAGATGTGCAATTGCTTCATCATGTCAAGTCGCCACACGGTGTCCGCTTCATGCACGTCGCCGGCCACGCCCGGTTGTTTGCACTTATCCGGCCCATCATCCTGATTATCCCGAAAACCTTGCGTGTCCAAGCATACGACCTCACCACGATTCGTGACGCACCACAGTCGATCGCCCTCGACCAGCGGCCCGCAGCAGATACCTTGCTCGGGCCAGTCGTTTTGTGCACCGGACGCGAGTTTTTCGCTGGAATATTGCCACAGAAACGCCCCATCGGACTGGCGGAAGCAGAGGAGACAACCCAGATCGACGGACTTGGGATAGCGCTTCAGGTAGCCGGCGCCGTTGTTCGTCGCGACAAACACGCGGCCATCCGCCGCGACCGGACTGCCGTACGTCTGGTTACCCAAGCGCGCGGCCCACCGAACGTGTTCGGCCCCGTCCGGAATCCACTTCCCCGTCTTAAGATCAAACTTTCCCACATTCCATTGCGTGGGAATATCGGTGGCCGAAGAGACGTTATTTCGATACGATGAACCACCCCACTGGCTCGACTCAGCCGCGCTCTCCCTTGCTCTTACCGCCGGCGCCGGCATATCCTTCTCAACAAGTTCGGTGCCGGGCGATGCAGTCAGTGTTTTGCGTGCCACGATCGCCAATCGCGCGAGCAACTGATGGGTCTTGTGCATATTCCACGCATTGGCGTCACGCGTCCAATGCGCGCCGCCACGGGACGCGTCGCGCCGACCTTGTTGCGCAGCGCCGGGGCGCGTGGCAACAGTCCGGAACGAATCAATCACGCGTTGTGGAACGTCCGGGTAACGGCTGAGCCCACCCGGCATTGGGTAGTCCGTCACCTCGGGTGGAATGAATCGATCCAATCGCGCACTGATATTGCCAGTCGGCCGGTCCACTCGGTAGATCTTCTGTTCTGGCATCTGGTTTGGGCGCGCCTCCGGCTTGCTGGCTCTACCACACCCGAGGCCAAACACGAGTCCGCCACCCAGCAGTAACCAGCCAACTCGAAACCATGCCGCCCGGCGGCGCGGCGCGGCGGTGAACGCGCCAAGAAAAATCGCTGGAATATCACCAATCATCACAATCATTTTCATATGGCTCATGTTCCGATGCTAACGCGAACTCGTGTCGATCCGGGCGCGGTTTCCGCGGGTCCGTGAACCGGTACCCCTTGCGCCATCTGGCGGCCCCGACCATGCCGGGTCCCCCATCCAGACCGCCGCCTATCAGCATAAACTACGGGTCCACTTCATGCTAATCGAACCACTCATCGGCCGGGTCGAATTTCGGCACGACGACAATCAGGACGGTCGCCGCGCCAACCACGCGATGCCGTGTACCGGGTCGGATCATGACGCAGACACCCGGCCGCACTGGGTGCATCTCCCGCTCCAGTTGCATGCATGTTTCGCGACCACATTGCAAGAAATAGTACACTTCCGTCAGACGGGCATGGTAGTGGAGTTTCGCATCACGGCGAATTTCCGTGACGTGGATCGTACCGGGGAAATCGGCGACGTCGGTCAGGGCGCGGCGGGCCAATCCACAGGGGCAATCAACGCCGTCAAGCCGATCAAAATCAATCCACTCATACCCGGCCCGACCGGTAACGGCCCGACCGGTAGCTTCAGGTTCATCCAAGATTTTTCTCCTGTTGCGGGCCGCGCCCGCGGCTTTCCTCGATACAGGAACTTGACGCACGTCAGCCCAGCGATCGGGGGACGCGCGGCGCGTGTCGTACTTGACATGCAACGACCTGGTTGACTTTGCGGGCATTTAATCGACAGACCTTCGCCAGTCTACGCGGCCGACAATGTCAACGCAATAGTTGTTGTAAACCACTTGCCGAAAATTACTTCCGATCACTTAAGTGACGCTGGGAATGACGCCGATACGGTACATGTCACTTGACGTGCCGGGGCACCGTGGGCGGTGCCTCGGATCGCGTCAGGCTAACCGGAGCGGACTTATCGGGTCTAGGAATGGCTCGACCGGTTCTGGCGCAGAAGACACCGCATGGTTGCGGCAGCTACGTTGGCCAGCCTGTAACACGCGGCCCACCCTAAACAGACACACCTTGATCGGCGCTCCCAGTATGGGAGGCTCCCGCATGCCGACCCGGGCAACGCGCCAGTTCGAAAGTTCCATCGTAAAGGAGACGTGGCTCGATGAAGTGGAACATGATTTTTGGATCGTTGGTACTTGGCTTAGCCTTGAGTACCCAGAGCTTCGGGTTCGACCTGCTCGACCGAATGCTCGGAATGAACTATGACGGATGCGGCTGTGCTGTCAGCTGCTGTGAAACCGCAGATCCCTGCTGCGGAGTTGAAAACGGATGCGACGGTTGCGCCGCGAAGAGTGCTTGTTGTGACACGCCGATCATCGACGCGATTCGATGCCGTGTCTGCAAACTGAAGAGCATTCGGCTGTTCGACCGCTGCCAAAGCTGCTCGGAAAGTTGCTGCGACGAGCCGAGCTGTGGTTGCGACAATGGTTGCGAGCCCAGTTGCGGTTGCGACACGGGCTGTGCCGCCAAGCCATGCAAGAAGCGCTGCCGCACGCCGCTGTTGGACATGCTGCGTAGCAAGTGCAAGAAGAAGAGCTGCTGTGCGGAGCCCAGTTGTGGTTGCGACAATGGTTGCGAGCCTTCCTGCGGTAGTGAGCCGAGCTGTGGCTGCGACACGGGTTGTGCCGCCAAGCCGTGCAAGAAACGCTGCCGCGTTTCCTTGCTTGACCGGATCTTCGGCAAACGCTGCAACAAGTATGGTTGCGCCGAGCCGAGCTGTGGTTGTGACAATGGTTGCGAGCCCAGCTGCGGTTACGAGCCCGGCTGTGGTGTCGAGGCCGCTCCGGCCCCCGCGCCGGCAGCCCCGAAGAAGGCGGCGGCCAAACAGGCCACTCCGCCCGCTCCGGTTGTCGATCCGTCCGCATTTTTGCCCACCAAGCATCGTTTCATTCAAACCTCCTTGGTTCGCTGAGTTGACCGGTTAGAAGACGACGATCAGCACGGCGGCTCTCCCGTTTTCCAGCGGGAGGGCCGCTTTTTTTATTTCTTGCACAACCTACCGTCGCTCGCGTTGCCCCATTAGCATGAACGTGCGGCGAATCGCTCCAATTACCCGTGACCAGTGGCACGCATGTGCCGCGAAGTGGCACGCATGTGCCGCGAAGTGGCACGCATGTGCCGCGAACCCTGGAACCGACATGACTATTGCCCCCTTGCAAATCGGTGCTTTCGAAAGCCGGCGGCACGCCCAAATGGCGAATCAAATCGAGCGTCTTGGCGGACGCGCGTTCGTCACGCCCGCACTGCGTGAAATACCGCTGACCGAAAGCCAGCCCGCGAAAGACTTCATGCACCGCTTGATCACCGGGGAGGTGGGCGTGGTGATCTTCCTGACCGGAGTTGGCTTCGACTACTTGGCGGAAATGGCCGGCCGGCAGGTCGGGCGCCGCCGGTACCTTGATGCATTGGCCGACGTCACGACGATTGCCCGCGGTCCGAAGGCAGCCGCCGCCCTTAAAAAGGCGGGGATTACCAACGCGCTGGCCGCGCCGCCGCCATATACCTGGCGAGACATCCTCCGAATCGTGGACGAACAGCTGCATGTGGACCACCAGACGATCGGGCTGCAGGCACATGGTGGCTCGAATTCCAGCCTGATCGCCGGCTTGGAAGCACGTGGCGCCGCAGTGATCGACGTCCCCGTGTATCGCTGGGTACTCCCCGCCGAAACCCGCCAACTCGAAGAGAATATCGAACGCCTGGCCGCCGGCCAGCTGGACGTCGTTCTGTTCACCGCCGCCCCGCAAGTACAGCATGTCGCGCAAATCGCGCGGCAGTTGGGGCTGGATACCCAATTGCGGACCGCACTGCAAACCACGGTTGTTGGCGCGATCGGTGACGTTACGGGCCAGATGGTCCGGGAAATGCAATGGCCGGTCGACGTGTTGCCGGAACGGCCACGCATGACGGATCTCGTCCAGCAGGCCGTGGAGCGCGGCCGTGAATTAGTCGACCGGAAACGATCGATACGGGTCCTTCTGACGGCGTCGACACCCCCAGCATCACCGGCGGCCGCGCCATGGTTCGACGGCCCCTTCATGCGTGCTTGTCGACGTGAACCGACCCCTGTGACGCCGATTTGGTTGATGCGCCAGGCCGGCCGCTACATGGCCGAATATCGAGCCGTGCGCAAGCAGGTCTCTTTCCTGGAACTGTGCAAGGATCCAGGTCTCTGTAGCGAGGTGATGTGCACGGCGGTGAAGAAGTTGGGAGTGGATGCGGCAATCGTCTTTTCCGACCTCCTGCCAATCCTTGAACCCATGGGACTTGAACTTGAATTCGTCGGCGGAACGGGCCCCGTCATCCATAACCCCGTACGTACCTTGCCCGATGTCGACCGGGTGCTGGAACTCGAAAGTGTCGATAGTCTCCATTTCGTCATGGAAGCCGTCCGCCAGACCCGACAGGATCTTCCTTCTCACATTCCCTTGATCGGATTCGCCGGCGCACCGTTCACCTTGGCAAGCTATACGATTGAAGGGGGTGCGAGCCGAACCTACCTGAATACGAAGACACTCATGTATCGCGACACCGGCGCCTGGACCGCGTTGATGGAACGTCTGGCACGTGCCGTATCACGATATCTGAACGCCCAGATCGCGGCCGGCGCGCAGGCTGTCCAGCTGTTCGATTCTTGGGTTGGCTGCCTCGGTCCGATCGACTATCACCGCTTCGTATTGCCGCATGTGCAGTGGATCGTCGAGCATGTGACCCCCAATACTCCGGTTATCTACTTCGGCACGGGCAATCCGGCCCTATTGCCCATGATGCGCGAAGCGGGAAGCACCGTCGTGGGCGTCGATTGGCGTATCCGATTGGATGACGCCTGGCGGCAGATCGGGTTGGACCGACCCGTGCAAGGAAATCTGGACCCGTGCGCATTGCTGGCCGATCCAGCCCGGATTCGACAAGAAGCGGCGGCGGTCTTGCAAATGGCCGCCGGGCGGCCGGGCCATATCTTCAACCTGGGCCACGGCGTGCTGCAACAAACGCCCGTCGACCATGCCATTGCCCTGGTCGACGCAGTGCATGACATCAGTTCGCGTTGATCCAATCGACCAGCTCGCGCAAACGTCCAAGACTTCGGCGATCGAACTGAAACACCAACCGGGGCAAATCCGCCAGGTCCGGTTCGTCGCGTTCCCCGTCCAATGGCCCCATCTGCGCGAACTCACCGCCATCCAGGATGTCACCAAATGCGTCGTTGATCTGCCGCAGTTGGGGGGGGTCCAACGCGCGCGTCAGTCGGAACACGAGCCGGTTCTTGACGTAACGCATGCTGTGGTAGACGCGATAGAATTGCAGAATCTCCTGGACCGCCTGCTGGTAATCGTCGGTGATCCGGTAGAGTTGTAGATCGTGCGCGCCGATCATGCCACCCGCCAGCAGCTGTTCTTCGACAAATTGGTGTAGTGCATGCCAGTAGCGGCCGCCGGGAGCATCTAGCAAAACAAGCGGCACCATGTCACGTTTGCCGGTCTGGAGCAACGTCAGCACTTCGAGTGCTTCGTCGAGCGTTCCGAACCCGCCGGGCAAACAGACGACCGCATGACATTCCTTCACGAACATCAGCTTCCGGGTGAAGAAGTACTTCATGTGGACCAGTTTGTGATCGCCGGCGATAACCGGGTTGGCTTCCTGTTCGAACGGCAGCAGGATGTTGAGCCCCATCGAGTGCGTGCGCCCGGCGCCGCGGTGCCCCGCTTCCATGATTCCGCTGGCCGCGCCCGTGACGATCAGCCACTGGTTCGCGGCCATGGCCCGGCCAAAATCCACCGCCTGTTGGTAGGCTGGATCCTCGGGCGCCGTCCGTGCGGACCCAAACATCGTGACCTTGCGATTGCGCCGATAGGGTGAAAAGACCTTGAATGCGTAGCGCAGTTCGCGCAACGCGCGGCTCAGAATCTTCAAGTCGCCGCGTGACGACCCATCGGCGGCCAACTCGTCCGCCGATTGCTTGATCCGGTCGATCAGATCATCGACTCGACGCGCGGGCCGACCTGCCGTGCCGCCCGGAGCCGGCGCCGCGGTGGGAACGTGGCCGTCGTTGGTTGCGTCCGTGTCAGGCACTGGGCCGCCGATACTTCTGGTAGGCGAGGATTATGTCATGCAAATCGTTCGAAATCGTCAGCTCATCGTCCTCGAAGTCGCGTAACCAGGTTCGCCCACTGTGGACGGCATCCACCAACCAGTCCGCGACCTCCCCCAACCGCACCGTGACCCGATCCTCCGGCAGCTCGGCATGGGCAGGCAATGAACTGTCGGAATGGTCGTCGGGACCGTAGTAGACTCGCAGTCGCGGATGTGCCATCGAGTGTTCCTTCAGAAGGGTCCTAGTCAGCGCATACAACCGGCAGGCTTGTTTATCGGCAAAACCGCTACAATAAGTTTGATTAATTTTGGCGGAAGTCCGAATTCTGCGCGATACCCACCGCGATTCGATCACCGGCCGGTCGGGAATCCTTGACAAGAGCGGAATGAAGCGCTAGATTGCGAACCGGGTAGTTGGCGGACGGCGGAACCGGACCGTCACTTGGAAACAGGCAGATGCATGCGCGGCGTCCTCCGAACATGGCGGCGACGCGGTAAATTGGTACAATGGGGCTCGAACCAGTCAGCGTGGCGAAGTTCGGTTTTGTTCACGTTCTTGCGTGACGCAAAGGCGAAAAACTTAGAGGTTGTATTAGATTGCCTGCGCGAGGCGTGTACGCACGTCCGTCGCGCGCGCGGATACACGGCTTAAACAGGCAGTTTTGCGACATCCAAGACAATCTCTTTCCTTGTGCAAGACGGGTGTTCATGGATATATCGGTAGACATCGACCTAAGTGAGGCCGCGCGCGAACTCGCCCTGCCCGAACCAAGCGTTCGCCAAACCGTTGCGTTACTCGACGACGGAAACACGGTCCCGTTCATTACCCGGTTTCGTAAGGAACAGACCGGGGCATTGGACGAAGAGCCGATCCGTCGTATTCAGAACACCGTCGCCCGACTGCGGGCGCTGGCCGACCGCAAACGAACGATTCTCAAGTCGATCCACGCACAAGGCAAATTGAGCGCCGAGTTGGCCGAGCAGATCCGGTCGGCCAAATCCACCAAACATCTTGAAGACCTCTACCTGCCCTACAAGCCCAAGAAGCAAACACGGGCCACCCTCGCGCGCCGCCGTGGCCTCGAGCCAGTCGCGCAACGCGTGCTGAATGAAGGCCTCGACGAATCCACGTTGCGTGCCCAGCTGGAGTCGTTGCAGGACCCGGCCACCGGCCTGAACTCCGTCGATGACGTGTTGGCCGGCATCGGACACCTGATTGCCGAATGGTACAGTGAACGTGCCGACATCCGCGGCCGGTTGCGGCATCTCATGAACCGAACGGGAAAACTGATAAGTCGCCGGGCGGGTCCCACGACGACTCCGAGTCAGGCGTCCGACCGAAATACGCCTCCCGCATCGCCGCCGCCAGAGTCGGCCAGCGCGTCCGCGCCCCAGCACACCGAAAAGGCGACGGCGTCCCCCGTGGAAAATGAGCCTTCCGGGACGGACTCCGGCGTCGCGCAACCGGTTGACGCGCCACCCGTGATTCGGGAAGGCCCGTCAGACACCACCGATACGGCGCTCGAGTCTGCCGATGCGGCGTGCGTCGCCGAAGATCCGCCGGCCAAGCATGGCCCCGCGGCAAACGATGATTCGGGTCCGGATGGCACGTCGACCGCTTCGCGCGCGGCGGCGCCTGCATGCCAACCGGATGCCGCACCCAAACTCGATAAGCCCAAGCGGACCGGGCATGGCCCACTGGCGGCAAGTCTCCAACGCCGCGAGAAGAAACGCCGCAAGCTGGAGTCCGCGTTTAAGGACTATTTTAGCTTCGCGGAAAAACTCGCGAAGATTCCACCGCATCGCGTGCTCGCGATCAATCGTGGCGAGCGTGCCAGGATCTTGCGTGCCAAGCTGGAGTTCGACGTGGACGCGATGGTGGACAAGGCCTGCCAGTGGCTCGTGCCGGAGGCACACCCCAACGCGGACTTATTACGTACCTGGGCGCGCGACGCGCTTTGCCGTCTGGTCCTTCCGAGTCTTGAGCGCGAGGTCCGTCGTGAAATGACGGAACGGGCCGAACAGCATGCCGTCGATGTGTTCGCGAAAAACTTGCGAACGCTGCTGCTGCAGCCACCCGTGCGGAATCACCGCCTGCTGGCGGTCGATCCCGGTTTTCGCAACGGCTGCAAACTGGTCGCCCTCGATCCGTTCGGCAACGTGCTGGACCATGCCACGATCTACATCGTCGGCAACAAACAACGCATCAAGCAAGGCCGCGCACGGTTGGTGGAGTTGATCCGTCAACACGCATTGGCGGTCGTCGCCATCGGCAACGGCACGGCATGCCGGCAGACCGAACAGTTGGTCAGCGAGATCATCGCAGCCGAGCTACAGGACCACGACGTATCGTTCGTGATCGTGAACGCAGCCGGCGCGAGTGTCTATTCGACCAGTGCACTGGGCCGCGAGGAGCTGCCGAAATATGACGCGACGCTGCGCAGCGCGATTTCTATCGGGCGCCGATTACTGGATCCGCTGTCGGAATTGGTCAAGATCAATCCGGCCAACATCGGCGTCGGCCTGTACCAACATGACGTGAAGGCCAAGCATCTACAGAAGTCCCTGGACGCCGTGGTGGAATCATGTGTCAACTACGTTGGCGTGGACGTGAACACGGCCAGCCCGGCACTTCTGCGTTACGTGTCGGGTTTGAATCAACTGACGGCGCGCCGCCTGTGCGAACACCGCGCCAAACATGGGCCTTTTCGAACGCGCGAGCAATTCAAGCAGGTCCCCGGTTTTGGCAACGCCACGTTCGTGCAGGCCGCTGGGTTCTTGAAAGTCACCGACGGTGACAATCCGCTCGATGCCACCTGGATTCACCCGGAATGCTACGCGCTGGCCGAACAGCTTCTGCAAGAACTACGGTCCCTCAACGATCGAGCGGAAGATCCAGAACGATCGCCGCCGGCCGCGCCGACGGACGACGACACCCCGGAAAGTGCGGAGACGACGGCGATGACGCCGCCGGCCATGCATGCGGGCGCCGATTGGATCAGTCAAGCACTCACGAAAACGGATCTCCAGCACCTGAGTGAGAAGCTGGCGGTGAGCCCGTCGTTACTGGCCGATCTTGTGGACTCGTTGCGCCGCCCAGGCCGTGATCCCCGCGAGGATTTCCCCGCGCCCATGCTTCGCCGCGGTATCCTCAAACTCGAAGACCTCAAGCCCGGAATGGAGTTGTCGGGAACGGTGCTGAATGTCGTCGACTTTGGTGTGTTTGTCGACATCGGGCTGCCCGACAGCGGACTCGTTCACATCAGTCGGCTCGTCGATCGTTTCGTGCGGGACCCTCATGAAGTCGCGGGTGTCGGCGACATGCTGCGCGTATGGGTCACGGAAGTTGACAAGAAAAGACGGCGCGTCTCGCTGACCGCCATTGATCCCGCCGCGAAACCACAAGGCCGCCGACGCCACGGGAACCAATCGCAACGACCGGCGACCGCCACGCGTCCACGGCGCACGGAAACGAGAACGCCGACCGCGCGCCAACCGCGCCCAGCAAAATCAAGTCGGCCCCCGCAACGAAAAACCAAAAAGCCCAAGATCGTCACGCCGATCACCAAGGAAATGGAAGAGGGCAAGGAACCGTTGCGTTCATTCTCGGACCTGATGCAGTTCTACCAGAAAAAAAAGAGCGATGACAAGTGAATTCCATGAGTTTTGAACAACGTCTACAGAAGGCGATCCAACGCGGTCGTCGCCGCAATGAGGCAGCACGTCGTGAAGCCGAGGCGCGCGCGCTCAGCACGGAAGAACTGAAACGCCTTCATTCCAAATACCGTTTGCAACTGTCCGAACAAATCGAGCGATGCATAGGCCAAATCCCCAACCATTTTCCCGGGTTCCGCACGGAGACGCTCTACGGCGAACAGGGCTGGGGCGCCGCATGTAGCCGCGACGACCTGCGCGTTTACCGTGGCCGCCGCGCGAACGACTTCAGCCGCGTGGAATTGACGGTGCGGCCCCTGACTGGCTCCCATGTGCTGGAATTGGCCGCCAAAGGAACCGTCCGCAACAAGGAACTCTTTCAACGGGATTACTACGAAAAAATCCAGGATGCTGACCTGGACAAGTTCATGGAACTGATCGACATCTGGGTCCTGGAATATGCCGAGCTCTTCGCCGCCCACGGTGATTGAAATCCCCGCCAATCGACTCGAACCGAAATTCTCGTACGCGGAAGGCGACTCGAACTGTCGCCTTGCCGAGCGGCATCTTCGTGCCTATTCGCAGCGGCTAACCCATTGCTTTGCTACGTCGAAGCAATGGGCATTTCATGCTGCGTGCTGGTAACGCCTGGCGCGACCGGCACCCCACCGAACAACGCAAGCCGCTTTGGCCGTATTCCTGTCCACCGTTAATCCCATAGATTAAGATTAAGAACTAACCCGCCGTTCATGGCCAAAGGCCGTGAACGGCTACAAAAAAACCTCCGGACACAACCTGTGCATCCGGAGGCTCTACGACTGCGGATCAACCAACTTGCGGTGAGCCCGTTCACATCACCGTTGCCTCTTCCGACTGCAGGCATTCGACGAGCGATCGTTCCGGCATCCCGAGTTTCAGCACCGGAGCGAACTCGCCAAAACTTTCATCAATCGTAGCGAGCAACGTCATGAGATCACTCATGGAGCCCCCGGTCAATTCGTGATACGACTCGACGAACTGATCGTGTTCGAACCAAATTGCGTCTTGGGCCGAAGGCAACAGCGCGGACAACGCGATCGTCAGCTGCCCATGCGTGCCAGCAGCACGTTGGACGTCTTCATACGCCACGTGGCGTTCGATCAATGCCGCGAATTCCTCGGGCAAGCTCCACCCGCATGCCAGTTTCGCGGCGGCTTGCGCGTGGTTCCATCCGAACCGCTCATGCTCGACTTCGGATAGACGCACTTTACCGCCCCGGCGCGCGTGAAATAACTTGTTGTATTCTTCCGGCAGTTCCTTGGCTAACAGCGGAATCGCCATATCCTGCAACAACGCCGCGGCAAACAAGTCCTCGGAATCCGCTTGACCGACCGAATGGCCCACCGCGCGGGAAAACAAGCCACGGCGCAGGGAGTCCTGCCATAGGCACTTCAGATCAAACGGGCCGCACTTCGGATTCGGCATCAGGCTGAACACGGCACTCCACAGTGAAAAGTTCTTAATCGTCCGAATACCGACCAGCGTGATCGCGAGCTTGACGCTGGAGATTTCACGGGAAAACCCAAAGTACGACGAATT
>CAZSOG010000031.1:0-13504 GCA_964607555.1 uncultured Pirellulaceae bacterium
ACCGCATTGTGCAATGCGGTCGTCATGCCGCGTCCCGACATCGGGCCGCAGCGAAGCATGCGGGACACATTGCTGGGAACGATCAAGGCCATGGATGTCGGCGAAACACCCGACGAGCCTTTGTCGGCGGGCATTGCCAGCGCACCGGTATCCCCCGCAGCGGAGTTCTCCGCGACCATCCGGCCGGTGGATGACGATGCGGGCCAAGCGGACGCGCCGGTGGCATGCTCCGGCGCGGTCGCCATGCGGAACATCAACGCAGCGGAGCTGACCGCAAAACTAGCGCACGTGTGTCAGTTACTCCAGCGTCTGCGTCAACCGGCATGTCCCATCAACGGCGTCTTGAGTATCCTGCCGCTGGAACTCGCCCTCGATGGATTCGCCGATCCAGGCCAAGTACAGCAGACCATGCGTGGGGATCTGGGTACGTTACGATCGTCTTTACAATTACGCTGCCCGGCGTATACGTTGGTTACGGGGATGGAAACGGAGGTCGGTTTTCAAGAACTCGTGCGTCGTATCGGTACCGAGGTGGCCAAAAAAAATCGCATTGGCAAGGGGTGCAGTGTTTGGAATCCTCCGAGTCCTGAATTGGTCGAGGCGGTGGCCGCCAACGCCTGCGCCGCATTCGAGATCTTTGCCTACAGACTTTTTCGGGCGAAAGACGGACTTACAAAACCGGGGAATCCGAAACTTTACGCGCTCACATGCAAAGTCCGCACCGAGTTACGCGAACGGCTTGAGAACGTCCTGGTCAGTGCCTACGGTCACGGCGATAGCCCCCTGAACGCATTGCGTGACGAACCGCTGATGTTTGGCGGTTGTTACTTTGCGTCGGCGGGCGACCGGCCCGATCGCCAGGCCTTCGTCCAGGGTGTTCTCGATCTATTCGTCCGTGATCAGGATAAGCTGGAGTGGACCAAGAAGGCGACTGAGGAGGACGCATGGTACCAGAATTTGGCACATATGGGTTTTGCAATTGATGGGGTCCTATTGCTGGTTTTGATCGGTCTCTTGGTTTTTCGATATCTGGTGTGACGCCCGCCACGGCCATTGGCATGGGACAACGTCTTCGCAGTGCGATATTTTTTTTTGGAAGTCGTTGAAAACCGACTGCTCTATTTGTATACTTCTTTTCGGTTATAAGATGGCCCGTGTCGGCGGCATGATCGTGCATGGCAATTCAATTTGCGAGTGGAACGTCTTATTGCATGCGATGAGACGCGCGTTTTTGGTGATTCTCTTCGGCTCCCGGGCTGGGCATCGGTGGCTTGCAATCGCCCCAGTTATCGGTTGTTTGAAAACGAGGTGGTT
Organism: uncultured Pirellulaceae bacterium; assembly: GCA_964607555.1. Classification (GTDB taxonomy): domain Bacteria; phylum Planctomycetota; class Planctomycetia; order Pirellulales; family Pirellulaceae; genus JAJSAJ01. The sequence goes on from CAZSOG010000031.1 coordinate 1,315, forward strand.
CGTGTCTTCGGTGTCACACGGAGCGAAATACTCTTTTGCGTGGTGTGGCATCTTCAGTGTCTTGTCTCGATTCAGCGACAGGTTGGTTTGGCGACAGTTCGTCCAGGGGAAGATCTACGCGGACGAAGGGGCTTCGCGCGTGGTGGCGAGTTACTGCGTGAGACGGGAAACGCGATGGAATAATTGATCCGCGGGGTCGTGGCCAAGCGTGCGGGCCGGGCCTTTTGGCGATGGCTTCGCGGCGTTGGAGATCGGGTGTCGGCGCTCGTGAATTCGGCGACGGGTTGCGGACGTCGGGCGAAACATAGGTTGGACACCTGTCATGGCATCGGCCGACCGGGATTCTCAGAAGCTGATCGAGCGTCATCAGGACTTGGTGCGTTCGATCGCGTCGGGCATTGGGCGCAAGGTGCCGCAGTACATCGATGTCGAGGATTTGATCGGTTACGGTCAAATTGGTTTAGCCCAGGCGGCGCGTGATTTTGATCCGAAACGTGGCGCGGTTTTTTCCACCTACGCGTATTACCGGATTCGCGGCGCGATATACGATGGTTTGTCCAAGCTGTGCTGGACCAGTCGAGCTCGCTATAATCGATTGCGGCATGGGGCGGGGCGCACGGACGGTAGTTCCGTCGACGGTGCGTCATCGGATGTGGGAAGTGTACGCGACGGTCTGGGCGACAACGTAGATGCGGACGGGAACAAATCGCGGGGATTGGCGGTCGTCTTTTTTGCGGCAATGTCACAGGGCGGCTCTGAAGATGGCGCTGCGTTGCTTGAGGATTTATCAACGCCGTCGCCGTTGGAGCGCGTGGCGAATGATGAGCTTGTGCAGAAGGTGCAGAAGTTGCTTGAGACGCTGCCACGGCAAGCCGCCGACTTGATACACGCGCGTTACTTCGACGGATTGACACTCCAGGAGGCGGGGAAACAGCTCGGTATCAGCAAATCGTGGGCCTGCCGGTTGCACGCCAAAACCTTGCAGCAGCTGGCTCAGTCACTCAAAATGGAAGAGATTACCAAGTGAGCAATTTTTCGAGGTTATCGCGAGGCATGCCATGAGTTCACCGGAAACCATCGACTTGTCGCGTCTGCTTGAACCGTTCGGGGGCGAGAATCCGGCGGGTGTCGATCTGCGCAATGACGACGCTGACGATTCCCTGTTTCGGCAGATCAAGAGTCTGCGCAGGGACTCCAGTATGATTGAACGGAAACACGTGGAGAATCCTGAAGACCCTGATAACAGCCTGAGTCGGTGTGCGTGGGACAAGGTCCAACAACTATGTGTGGAGGCGTTGTCCAACCACTCGAAAGATTTCGAAGTCGCGGCGTGGCTGTGCGAGTCGTTGGTTAGGAATTCTGGTGTCGCCGGCCTGCGTAACGCATTTCGACTGACGCGTGAATTGGCGGAAAAGTACTGGGAGCACCTTTATCCACTGCCGGATGATGGCGATATCACACCCCGCGTGCGGTTGTTGAGCGGCCTGTTTCAGGGCGCGCTATTGCTCCCGATCAAGCGTATTCCCATCACGGCGGATGAGGATGTCACATTTCTGGATTGGGATGACGCGATGCACTTCGCATCGATTACGGACTCGAAGGAACGCGATCGATATCTCAGTACCGGAAAAATGTCGTGTGCCCAAATCGAGCAGGTGGTGCTGCAAACGGACGATGATTTTTATCGTAATCTCATGGCGGACCTGCACGAATGCATCACCGAGCTCGATAAACTCGACGACGTACTGAGCGAAAAGTGCAGCACGGATGCGTCGGGTAAGGAAATGGCGCCCGCAACGGGCGAGACGATGCGATTGCTGGACGAATGCAGTAGTACGCTTACACGGTTGCTTGGAGATCGGATTCGCCTGCCGGATGCGACCGAGGAATCGGACGGTCAAGAGGAAATGCAGGGCGATTCCCATGCGTTGAGCCAGGTGGGGCCCACGGTCCCACGCGACGCGGGCCAGCAGATGACGCGTGATACGGCGCTGCGGTTGCTCTTGGAACTGGCAACCTTTTTTCGCCAGACAGAGCCGCATAGCCCGGTCTCGCATCACATCGAACAGGCCGTTCGGTGGGGGAAAATGTCGTTGCCCGACCTGCTCAAAGAACTGATTACGGATGATGATTCGCGTAAAGCCGTGTTCACGCGCGTGGGAATTGAGGAACGGGACGATCCGGACGCGTAGCGATGAGTGGCGATCGGAGGTGGACGCGCAGCCGTATCCGCCTGGCGGCAAATGGTTGTGAGTGAAAGTGCAACAGTCGGGGAGCAAATTTCTATCCAGTGTATCCATTGGACAGCGCCGCATCGCAGCTATGCGCGGCCTTTCCATTTCCTGAAAACTGATGGAGGATCAGCAAAATGGCGGAATCCCAGCAGCACAAACTAAAACGCGTGCGGCCTCCGCGCGTGAGGATTACGTACGATGTGCACACCGGCAATGCGACCGAAAAGAAAGAACTGCCTTTCGTCGTGGGCGTGCTCGGCGACTTTTCGGGTGATCCCACGCAGCCGCTAAAGAAACTGGGCGATCGTGGTTTCATTCAGATTGACCGTGACAACTTCAGTCAGGTGATGGAGCGCATGACCCCGGGCCTGAATATGCGCGTCGAAAATACACTCGATGGCGACGGCACGGAGATGCCCGTAAAACTCAAGTTCTCGTCAATGGACGACTTTCAACCGGCCGCCGTCGTCCAGCAGGTTACGCCGCTGAAGAAGCTCATGGAGGTGCGGCAGCAGTTGACCGAACTGCAGACCAGGGTCGATCTGGCCGATGGTCTCGAGGACAAGATCGACGAGTTGCTAAAGGATGCCGACAAGATCAAGGAACTCAGTGCCCAAACCGGCAAGGCCGGCGATTCCGGAACGACGGAAACCAACGACGAAGGAGGTGAGCAATGAGTAGTGCGGAGCAGAATCCCGAACCGGCCGCTGCCGGAACGCAGGCGGAAGCAACCGGAGTTAGTTTCTTTGACCAAGTCGTGCAGGCGACGGAGCTCGAAGATCGTGATCATGCCAAAGGTTTGGTCAACGCGTTGGTCGAGTCGGTGACCAAGGGAATGGTCAAGGTCGACAAGAACGTCACCCGTTCGCTCCAGAACGGCATTGACGCGATCGACCAGGCGATCTCGAAGCAGTTGGCCGCCATCATGCATCATGAAAAGTTCCAGAAACTTGAGGGAACATGGCGTGGTCTGAACTACCTGGTGATGAACACTGAGACGAGCACGATGCTCAAGATCAAGATGTTGAACTGCTCGAAACGTGACCTGTACAAGGATCTGGATAAGGCCATCGAGTTCGATCAGAGTCATCTGTTCAAGGAGATTTACGAGGCGGAATTCGGCACGGCGGGCGGGCAACCGTTTGGAACGATGATCGCAGATTACGAGTTCACCGGCCATCCGGACGACACGGCGTTGTTGAACATGGTGTCCGGGGTCGCGGCCAGTTCCTTTTGTCCCTTCATATCGGCGGCCTCGCCCAGTCTGTTGGGGCTCAATAGTTGGCAGGATCTATCGAAACCACGTGATTTGGCCAAGATATTTGACGCACAAAAGTACGCCAAGTGGAATTCGTTCCGGGAATCCGAGGATGCGCGATTCGTGGTCTTGACGATGCCACGTGTTCTGGCCCGGTTGCCCTACGGCAGCGCGACGAAACCGGTCGACGAGTTCCGGTATGAAGAGGTGCCGTTAGGCGGCGATGGCGAGCCGATCGGGGTGGCGCACGACAACTACTGCTGGATGAACGCGGCCTATGTCTATGGGACGCGCCTGACCGATTGTTTCGCGAAGACCGGCTGGTGTACGGCCATTCGCGGTGAGCTCAGCGGCGGCAAGATTGAGGATCTGCCCACGCACGTCTTCACGACGGACGATGGCGATGAAGACATGAAGTGCCCGACCGAGGTCGGAATTACCGATCGCCGCGAAGCCGAACTTTCCGACTTGGGATTCCTGCCATTGGTTCACTACAAACGTTCCGATTACGCCGTCTTCTTTGGCGCGCAGACCGCCCAGAAACCCAAGAAATATGAAGGGCCGGACGGGATCCAAGCCACGGAAAACGCAGCCATCTCGGCGCGGTTGCCGGTTATCATGGCGACCTCGCGAATTGCCCACTATCTGAAAGTGATGGCACGCAGTCGCATTGGCGGGTTCATGGAACGAAAAGACTGCGAAAAATGGCTGAACAGTTGGATTATGAACTATGTGTTGGGCGATGAATCAGCCGACGCGCGGGAGAAGGCCAAGTTTCCTTTGGCCGAGGCGCGCATCGATGTCACGGAAGTGCCGGGCGATCCTGGACACTATAACGCCGTGGCGTTTCTGCGCCCCTGGCTGCAATTGGAGCGGTTGACAACCTCACTACGTACCGTCACAAAGATCCCTAACCAGTAGAAATGACACCGGTTGCGCACCGCGGTGTGATTTGGGGATGCAACTCCCGATGGGCGGAAGCATGGCGGCGGCATGCTGCCGCGACAACGATGCGTGCGAAGTCCAGTTACCAAACGGCGTGGCGGCTGCGCGCCGAGCGCGGCTGCCGCGGTTTTTCTCAAAGGCGTGTTTCGATTCGGTCCAGGAGCTGTTTGCAAGGGTTTGGAGTTTGACGCCGGTGTGTCAATTCAAGGGCGCTGCGCCGTGCCGTCATTTCCTGGTTGGTTTTTTGACTCACGGGCATCTCGGCCTGCGGTCCCGTCCGGTCGGCTGCCCGGGGGACCCGCGGGTGGCTATGCGTTGTTCTGCTTGGCGGTGGGGGAAAGCGACCGTTTCGCCCTGACCCTGATTGACGTTCGAGGAGTTGGTTATACGCCGATGTCTACTAGTCACGATCCCATCGAGTCGGTTCCAGCTTGTGCGCGCGAGACCGGCCTGGAAAACGACGCCGTGGATCCAGCAGCGGGTGCCACGAGAGAGCTTCAACTGTTGGAGTTGGTCTGTAACGAGCGGTCCGTGACCACCGAGGGCGCGCCGACGCTGCCTTTGTTTGAGGAGTTGTCGGTGCGCGAGGCGGTGCGCTACTTTTGTCGACGACGCGGCCGGATGCCACGCACCAAACACGAGATTCAGGCACTGCTGAGCCAGGACATTGCCGCATTGGACAGTTTGATGTCGCAGCAGGTGAATGTGATCCTGCACCATCCACGGTTCCAACGTCTTGAGGCCGCGTGGCGCGGCGTGTACTTTCTGGTCACATTGGCCGACACCGGTGAAAACGTCGAAATTCGCGTGCTGGATATCGACAAGCGGCAGCTGTATGACGACTTGACGACCGCGCTGGACTTTGATCAGAGCGAGCTTTTCAAACTGATTTACGAATCCGAGTTCGGCACGGCGGGTGGGACACCCTACGGTGTGTTGATCGCGGACTACTATTTCTCGAACTCACCGAATGACATCGAATTGCTCAAGGCTGCTTCGGGAGTTGCGGCCAGTGCGTTCTGTCCGTTTATCGCGGGCGTTGATTCGAAGATGTTCGGCATCGATGATTTTCAGCGTTTGCCGCGCATGCACAAGTTGGAAAGCTATTTCGGTGGCGAGCGATTCGTCAAGTGGCGCGCATTACGTAATAGCGAGGATGCGCGATTCGTCGGGCTGGTATTACCACAGGTGTTGATGCGGCTGCCCTACGTTGACGACACGTTGCGATCTGACGGTTTTATTTTTCGCGAGGACGTTGCCGATCAATCCAGCGTGAAATACCTGTGGGGTAACGCGGCGTTCGCATTCGGCGGAGTCCTGATTCAGGCGTTCGTGGAGCATCGATGGTTTGCCGACCTGCGCGGCGCGCACCGCGACGGGGAGAAGGCGGGACGCGTCGCGGGGTTGCCGGTCCATTCGTTCGCGACGGATACAAACGGGGTGGCGATCAAGAGCTCGGTCATGGTCTCGATCGACGGGAACATGGAAAAACAGCTGAGCGATCTCGGATTCATTCCGTTGTGTGACGCCCCGGACACGGAGTTTTCCGTATTCTATTCCAACCAGTCGCTACAGCGTCCACGGCGTTACAGCGAGGCGGAGGCGCGCATCAACGCGAAGTTGTCCGCGATGCTGCAATACGTGATGTGCGCGTCACGATTTGCCCACTATCTGCGTGTTCTTGGACGCCGCCGTCTGGGCGGTACGATGGACGCGAAGAGCTTGCAGGCCGAATTGCATCGCTGGGTTCATCAATATGTATCGCGCGATCCCACGGCGTCTCGATCAATGAAGGCGAAATTCCCATTGCGGCAGGCAGAAGTTGAAGTGCGCAACCACCCGGGGGAACCGGGGCACTTCATCACCACGTTTTTCCTGCGGCCCCATTTTCAGTTGGATGAATTGACGGCCAGTATCAAGCTGGTGTCCAAGCTGTAAGAAAACACGAACGGAAAGCAAAGGCCATGAACGCACTTGAGTTCTTTCAAGCCGGCCGGTTACGGGACGCGATCGATGCGTGCGTCACGGAAACGAAGGAGAGGCCGGCGGATCCGGGCCCACGCGATCTGCTGGTTCAGCTACTCTGTTTCACGGGCGACTGGCAGCGCGCCGATAAACACCTCGAGACGTTGACGGTGCAGTGTCCCGACCGTGTGCCGGCGATTGCCCTGATCCGGCAGTTGCTGCGCGCGGCGGAGGCGCGCGAACAGTTTTTTACGGAAGGACGCTGCCCGGAACCCATCGCTGAACTGTCGCCGGTGGCGCGCCTTCATCTGGAGGCCGCCGTGCACCTACGGGAGAACGATGCCGCCGGCGCACTTGAGATTCTGGCCAATGCCGAGGCGCAGCGCCCACGGCTTTCCGGTATGTGCAATGACGTTGTGTTTCATGATTTCCGCGATGCCGACGATTTGCTGACGCCCGTGTTCGAGGTGCTGACCAGCAGCGGAAAATATGCTTGGGTGCCCATGGAATCGGTCGTTGAGATGACTTTGTTCGATGTCGAAAGTCCGCTTGATATTCTCTGGCGCCGGACCCATATGGTCGTTCGCGGAGGGCCCGATGGCGATGTCTATCTGCCGCAATTGTATTTCGGGTCCCATGCGACCGGCGACGAAGAGCTGCAGGTGGGACGCGCGGCCGACTGGAATGGCGACGCGCTGAACCAGCCGGTGCGTGGCGTCGGCCAGAAGATTATGATGGTCGACGATTCATGCAATCCGCTGGTCTCCGTTCGCGAAATCCGATTTGATGCCGCGCCTTCCTGAAACAGACCATTCGTGCTGCCGAAACCCGATCGGGACGGATCAATCCCTGGATTCTAGTTTCTCATGGGCCGCGCCGGTCAACATAACGCACGCGAGAGCAGGTGCCATGCCATCACCGAACACCGAACGGCTCACCCCAACCATCTTGGATCGATTACTTGGCGAGGATTATCCGACGGAGACGGAAATCGCCATGTTTCGAGCACGCGTCGTGCGGCGACGCAAGGAGGCGTTGTGCCGCGACCTTGAAAATCTGTTGAATACGCGTTGGCGGTGCAAACCGTTTCCACCCGACTTGACCGAATTGGAGACTTCCTTGGTCAACTATGGAATCCCGGATTTCACCGGGGCGAACGCCGAATCCGCTGCGGGACGCGACCTGCTACTGCACGAGATCGAGTTGGCGATCGAGCGTTTCGAGCCACGACTCCGTAAGGTGAGGGTGCTACCGGTGGACGAAGAAAATGCCGCGGGGGCGCGTATTCTGCGATTTCGCATCGAGGGCGTCTTGGCTACCGATCAGGACGCGGAGCCGGTTTCCTTCATGTCGATCATGGAATCCGCGTCGGGGAGTTTTCGCGTGCAAGGGGATGACGAATGACGGACAAGTTGCTGACGCTGTACAACAGTGAACGAAGCTACATCCAACGGCTCGCGAACGAATTCGTTGAAAATCACGCGGATGCGGCGGCTCGACTTCGAATCCGCAAGGACGGCACGGACGATCCCCACGTCGCACGGCTGCTCGACGGATTTGCGTACCTGACGGCCCGCATTCGACGGAAGCTGGACGATGAATATCCCGAGATCACCGAAGCGCTTCTGAACGCCCTGTACCCACATTATTTGGCGCCCATTCCATCTGCCGGAGTCGTGCAGTTCGTCCTGGATCGTAGCCAGGGTGAACTGACGACCGGCTACGACGTGCAGCGTGGCGCCGAGGTCTCATTGGTCGATGCGAACGGTTTGACATGTACCTACCGAACGTGTTACGCAACCACTCTATGGCCGCTGGAAATCGCCGCTTGTGCGCTGCAACGACGCCCGTTCAGTGCGCCTGCCGCGCCCGGTTCAACGGACGCAATGTCGGTGCTGCACTTGAAGTTGGAGTGCGCGTCGGCGGGCATGAGTTTCGACCAGTTTGATCTGGACCACCTTCGATCATTGCGGTTCTTTTTGCAGGGGCAGGACCATCATGTATTGGCGCTTTATGAACTCTTGATGAACAACACGCGGCAAATCGCTCTGGCGGTGTCGCCGGCCGACGAGCACGCGGTCTATCTGGACCCGGGCGCGTTGCAGCCAGTCGGTTTTGACCTGGATCAGGCGATGTTGCCATATGGGCCACGCAGCTTTCCGGGGTACCGTTTGCTGACGGAGTATTTCGCCTATCCCTTCAAATACTACTTCGTTGACTTGGGGGGAATCGATGTGCGTCGCCTGGAACATTGCGACCGCGCACTGCACATCTATTTCTATCTTGATCGATCCGCAGCCGAATTGGAGAGTGTTGTTGGGCCGGAGGCACTACGCATGGGGTGCACGCCGATCGTCAATCTGTTTGCCAAGCGTGCCGAACCGATCAAGCTAACGCAAACCGTCTCTCGGTATCATGTGATACCGGACGCGCGGCGGCAAACGGAAATGGAAGTTTATGCCGTCAATCGGGTCAGTTCGGCGGAGGACAACGGCGAGATGCTGGAGTATCATCCGTTGTATGCGATCCAAGACGTGGCGGATCCGAGCCCACGGCGCACCTTCTGGACCAGTTCCCGGGAGTCCACAGAGGCCGAGCAGCAGTCGGCGGATGCGGGGAGCGAGGTATTTCTGACGATCGTGGATCGTGACGCCGATCCCTATCGCAAGCTGCATCGAACACTGGTCGTCGAAACAACGTGTTTGAACCGGGATTTGCCGGGTTCTTTGAAACGTCCCCGAGCGGAGTTGGTTGAAGGTGGGCCGTTCCGAGCGATTGAGCTACTGAAGGGCCCGACGGACACGGTCCGCGCGATGGAGGCGGCACGGCGGCAATGGGCGTTGATTTCGCATTTATCATTGAGCCATTTATCGATCAGCCACCGCGGTCCCGGGGGTGACGAAGACCCGCTGAGTGTGGCGGCGATACGGCACATTCTGGAACTCTATGATTTCGGCGATCGGGATTCGGTCAAGCGGAAGATTCAAGGCATCTTGAGCGTGCGGCACCAGCGCGCGGTTGGACGGACGCACGATTCCGGAAGTGCGTTCTGCCGCGGTGTGGACATCACGATCGAGTTTGATGAAGACCAGTTTCCCGACCATGGGTTATTCCTATTCGCCAGTCTGTTGGAACGGTTCCTGGGATTGTATTGTTCGATTAATTCGTTTTCCCGCATGACGGCGCGCATCAAGCAGCGCGATGGAGTGTTACGACAATGGCCTCCGCGAACCGGCGACCAGATCTTACTTTGATCGAGGAGCTTGCGGAGCATCCGGAGCGGTTTGATTTCGATCAGGCCGTCCGGATACTCAATCAAGCGGCGGTGGCGCGTGCGCGCGGCAAGCTCCCGCAATTGAAACCGGTCGGTTTCGATCATTCGCCCCACCAGGAAGTCGCACGTTTTCTCACCTTCCCCTCGGTGGCTTTCCCTGCCGCTCCAATCATTGCGATCAAGAACGCGCCAACGCAGCGCGATGGCCGCGTTTCGAGGCCGGCCGAGATGGTCGTTTCATTTATGGGGTTGACCGGCCCGAGCGGGGTATTGCCGCAACACTATACATCGCTGTTGCTTGAACAGTTGCGCGACGGCGAAACCGCGTTGCGCGACTTCTTCGATCTGTTCAGTCACCGTTTGGTTTCGCTGTTCTACCGCGCCTCGACGAAGTATCGACCGGCATTCGTTTTTCTTGAAGGGCGTGGGGAAGGGTGTGAGGAAGACGACCTGCTGACCTGCGCGCTCCGTTCCTTCACGGGGCTCGGGACCAAAGGACATGCGCACCGTTTACAATTCTGTGACGACGTGATTCTGTTTTTTTGCGGCCATTTTTCCCATTCGCCCCGCAACGCGGTTGGGTTGAAGCTGATGGTGGCAGCCTTGTTACACACGGAAACAACCGTCCTTCAAGTCCAAGGGCAGTGGCTCTACATCGACCCTAACGATCAATCGCGGTTGCCTGGACGAGGTGATCGAAATCAGCTTGCGAATCAGTTGGGCAAGGGAATCATCGTCGGGGAGCGGGTCTGGGAAATCCAAAGCACGTTTCGCCTTCGGCTCGGGCCGGTGCGGTATGCTCAGTTCAAGCGGCTCATGCCCTCAGGGGACATGCTGCGCCCGTTGTGCCAGTTTACGCGAACGTATGTCGGCCCGGAATTCGATTTTGACGTCCAGGTCATCCTTGCGGCCCGGGAAGTTCCCGAATGTCAACTTGGCCCTGGTTTCGAGGCGCGACTTGGTTGGAATACCTGGATGTTCTGCGCGCCGTTTCCGCATGACGCGGATGATGTGGTGTTTCATTTGGAAGATGTTTAGTACGACAAATAGAGGTGGTGACCATGGTTGCTGTTAGTCTCAAGGGACTCGTTGGGAAGTTGAACAACACGTGCCGCAACAGTCTTGAGGCGGCCGCGGGACTGTGCCTGGCGCGCACCAACTACAACGTCGAGTTGGAACACTGGTTGTTGAAGCTGATCGAACCACCGGACACGGACGTCGCGGCGATCATCCGGCACTTCGAAATCGATATTTCCCAACTGACAAGTGATTTGACGCGCGCGCTGGACGGAATGAAAACGGGCAACGCGCGGCCACCGGCGTTGTCGCCACAGGTAGTTGACCTGGTCCGCGAGGCGTGGATATTGGCGTCCGTGGATTACGAGGTCCGCGTCGCGCGCTCGGGTCACGTATTTTGTGCGTTGCTGTCCGACGAGTCGCTGGCCCGTGTCGCCTACAGTGCTGCGCGTCAATTCCGGCAGGTATCGGTCGAGAGTCTGCGCAAGGATCTGGCGAGAATCGTGGCGAAGTCATCGGAGGAAGGTGAGGCGAAGGCCCCGACGACACCTGGGCGCGCGGCGCCCGGAGGGGCCGGCAAGAGCGCGGCCCTGGACCGGTTCACAATCGATATCACGGCGCGCGCCCGCGACGGCGAATTGGATCCGGTGTTATGTCGCGAACGGGAGATTCGCCAGATTGTCGACATTCTGACGCGTCGCCGGCAGAACAATCCGATTCTCACCGGCGAGGCCGGCGTCGGAAAAACGGCCGTTGTCGAGGGCTTCGCGCTGCGGATCGCCGCGGGCGACGTCCCCCCTCCGCTGCGCAACATTCAGTTGCGCGCGCTGGATCTTGGCCTGTTGCAAGCCGGCGCGGGCATCAAGGGTGAATTTGAAAGTCGCCTCAAAGCCGTGATCGAGGAAGTCAAAGGTTCGCCGAAACCGATTGTGCTTTTCGTCGATGAGGCGCACACGTTGATCGGTGCCGGTGGACAGGCAGGCCAAGGAGATGCCGCAAATCTCCTCAAACCTGCTCTGGCACGAGGTGAATTGCGGACCATCGCCGCAACCACGTGGGCGGAATACAAGAAGTATTTTGAACGGGATGCCGCGCTGGCACGCCGGTTTCAAGTTATCAAGGTCGATGAGCCGGAGGAAGAAGCGGCTATTACGATGATGCGTGGAATGGTCAACACACTTGAAAAACACCATGGAGTCCGCATCCTGGATGAGGCGGTCGTCGCGTCGGTTCACCTGTCCCACCGCTATTTGACCGGACGCCAATTGCCCGATAAGTCGATTAGCCTCATGGATACCGCGGCGGCACGCGTCGCCATCAGCCAGGAGGCCGTCCCGCCGCCGGTCGAAGACCTGCGGCGCCGCATCGATCACCTGACCGTTGAAATCGACATCCTTGCCCGTGAAAGTGCCACGGGCTGTGATCATGCCGACCGCCTTGAGCAACTGGGCCAAGACAAGGCCGATGCCGTGCGCCAACTGGAAGAACTCGAAACAC
>CAZSOG010000032.1:0-13493 GCA_964607555.1 uncultured Pirellulaceae bacterium
TGCTTCACCTGACTCTGCCGAAGGGGCGTGAATTTCAAGTTTTGCACATTAAATTGAGTTGTGTATTTTTATCAAGTAAAGCTCTCCGATCGGCAGAGCAGGTGAGCAATTGAACGTTCGCCACTTATAACCCTACGGGAACACATCACCGTCAAAACTTGTGGTATCCTAATGTGGGAGGCCCGCAACCCACAAGGGAGTACGCCCTTGTTCCGCGGCGCGCCCGTTGTTCGCTTCGAAACGTGCGCGCACGGTGCGCGCATCCTGCAGCCTAAGAATCTAAACACTGTAGGCTGGGCCAGACTGCAAAACGTAATTCTGGGAGGAATGTGCCGTGCGATATCGCGTCCTTATCGAGCAGGATGAAGATGGCGCTTACGTCGCCGAAGTCCCTGCGCTTCCTGGTTGTATTTCACAAGGAAAAACCCGCAACGAAGTGCTCGACAACATCAAAGAAGCAATCGCGGGGTATTTGGAGAGCCTCCAAGCACATGGTGAACCGGTCCCGCCATCGATTACCGAAGAGGTTGTGGAGGTTACACCGTGAGTTCCTTGCCGGTCGTATCTGGTCGCGACGTGGTCACGGCCCTGGAGAAGATCGGATATGTGGTCGACAGACAGCGCGGCAGCCACATGATTCTGCGACAGCAGGACCCACCACACAGACGCTTGACCGTTCCCGATCACAAGGAGGTTGCCAAGGGAACATTGCGTGCGATCATCAGACAGGTTGGGTTGACAGTTGAAGAGTTCAATGACCTTCTGTGAATCAATGTGGCGAACAGAGCGATGCACTGGAGCGGGCTACGTCTTGGGTTCTTCCACGTCGTTCGCTTCGTTTGAGGTTTTTGGTTTTTCCGATATCACTCGTGGTTGGCGATTTGCCGGACGAGCTTGCGGCATACTGCCAGACGTTGGTGCGCGGTGTGCGGATCCTTGACGTTCAGTGTTTCATAATCCACGGTCCATCTCGATTCTGGCCGCCCGTCATTGCTGCCGTGGCTCGTCTGACTGCCGCAGCCGAAACCTCAACCAGTCGATCTTGAAGCCGCCTTTGGCAATACTCAGCTTCAATGCACCGTGCGTCACGCCTCGCAGGGCAACATCTTGCATCGGTTGAGCAGGCGGGAAAGGTTTTGTCAACGGTGCCGAGTTCTCACCTGCTGTCGAGTTGTCGAATTCAAGGATTTGACACGACGGTGCTGTCGGCAATCCTCGATACGGTGTCGCATTTTCAAGGTCATACGCAGGAGATCGTCTCGTTGACCCGTCAGCAGTTAGGCGATGCTTACCAATTCAAATTCATCCCGTCGACACCGGAGCAGATTTCGGCGAAAACAGAGTGAAACACCAAGCATGCGTGAAAGGGAGATGGGGTGAAGGTTTCAAGAAAGGCCAGGGTAGCACGCCACTTCTTGTGGTTGCTTACGCAGGATAGGTGCTCTTGCCGTCATGATGACAATGAGGCGTCGGTCGCAAGGAGTGTCGATTTCAAATCCGGTGGACCGTTACCGGTCAAGAACGAGTCGTCCCAAACTGCCGATTCTCCCTCCAATTGTGGCGTGGCACCTGGGCCCGACGGTCAGTGGCGGCAAGCCGAACGTTCTTCCCCAACGCAGCGAGCAAGGGGCAACCTCAAGGTGATTCCCGAGACGGTTCGAGCGCTCGGATAAACGCTTCCAGGTCGGTGTATTGGTCACGCCAAGTCGTGTACATCACGCCGATGACACCGGGCACCTGCTTGGCATCGTGCAACCAGGATCGAATCGCGTCGATCGGACCGTCGTAATAGCCGGCCAGGATCTGCCGATGCCCGCGCTGGGAAAAATGGCGTAACGATGCGACGCGTTTTTTCGGGTTCGAATTCCAATTGACAATCGTCACTTGCTTGTCCAGGCCCTTCCATGAACTCGACCAGGGGCCGTCGCCCTTGACCAGGTAGTAGCGTCCGTGCGGCTTGGCGTTGTGTGTCGGATCAAACATATCCGACCAGACATAGATCGGTTTGCCGGGGTCCTCGTCGCGGATGATCCGCACACAGCGGCGCACGTTGTCGGCCAGCAACTGGCCGGGTGTCTTGCCCGAGCGCCGGCAACTTTCATCCCACCCCTGAACACGAATTTCGTCGTGCTCCATGAAGTAGCCGTCCGGAGCCAGATGTTGGTGGACGCGCGCCACTTGCCAGCGCAGGATGTCGTACACTTTCGGTTCGGCCATGCAGCACATGACCTGATCGCCGTGAATCAGCGCGGTGTGGTAATAGCTGATCCGAACGGTCTGGCCATCGTGGATCCGGCTGCCGCTTGGGATTGTGATCGTGGGCGGATCGTGCCACACCGTGAACTGGCCCGACCAACGTAACACACCCAGTTTCGGGTCGCGCAGTGCGGAGAAATCCCGCCCTTCCACATAGGATGTCTGCCCCTTGTCGCTCGCGACCCGGATCGGAGCGCCGTCGCGCCGAACGATGTTCACCAACCCCGCCGGTTCAATCTGGAGGCCGTCCCACCAAATCGTCCCTCCCTTGCCGCCCCAGACGCCGAGGTACACGGTCACCTTCGAGCATTCGAGACTGTTGAACGTGACATGAACGCGTTGCCAATCCTGCGTGCGCGCGATCTTGGGATGCGAATAGTTCAACGCGATGCCTCCGGGCCCGAGGATTTGAATTGCAATCGCCTGTGGCGCCTCGAAGTCCCGTGTTCGGACAGCAACCGACACATGATAGTATCGGAACGGAGGCACCTCGAGCGTCTGGCATGCGCGACCGTGGCCGTGTTTCGGATCATGCCGGCCGATGTCCTGCAACCGGAGCGCGCACTTGCCCCGATACACAACCTGCCGATCGATGAACGTGATCGTTCCCGGCTGATCGACGAAACGCCACCCGGTGGGAATGTTCTTGCGGGATTGTTCGAATCCACCGTTCACCACATGAGGCGTGTCCTGGACCGGCACCAGCTTGCCTTGCCGGGCCACGAACGGCGCATTGCGAACCGGAATTCCCGCGGCCAGATTCGGGTCGTGCGCCAGCAGTCCGCTGCTGTAGCCGATCGGGCAGACGACCGCAATGCATTTCAGGTTCAGCTTGCGACATGCCGCGCGCAGGCGCTGGACATTGCGAACGTAGCGATTGGGAAGGATATCCCAACGCATAAACTTGCTGTCGGTCAGGACCACCGCCGTGTAGCCGGCTTTGGCCGCGCGCTCCAACAATGCGATATTCTCCTGAACGTTGCGGTCGACCAGCAAATTGGTCGACAGGTAGACCCAACGTTCCGGCAACGGCGTGCCGCCCAGCGCGTTCGAACCGCCCAGCAACATGACCAATACGACTGCCCCCCACCGCGTGCAATGGCATCGATTTACAAGAACCATCATCCCGTCTCCCGCAAGAATGTCGTCACTCTTGAAGTCCGATAATCCAATCCCACACCCGCAACCGGCGGCTCCGGATACCAAGTCTAAAAACCGGTCACAAAACCAACTCAGCTTCCAGATACTGCTTGGTAAACTCGGTGTCCTTCGTGGTTTGTTCCTTTCTGCTCCAGGTTCTTGTGGCGGCTTGAGAGAATCGCCAGGTACCTCGGAGCCCGATACCATGCACGCTTGGCCCCGTCGGCTGATGACACAGGTGTACCGTCCGCATCGTTGTTTGTCGATACTACCGCGTTAACCACGGGAGATGGTCGGCTTCCTTTCTTCGTAAGACATTGAACCGCGGATCGCCCTATCAGCGTTCATCCGCATTCATCTGCGGTTTTCAGCTTTCCGGGGGCTTTGAGCCGTTACATTTTTCGTCGCTGGCGGCCGCACTGGCAACGGCCGCAACGACTTTCCGCTCTTCGGAATCGAGCTGATCGAACAGCCGTTGCCGGCGCATGTCAAACGAACGCCGCGGGCGCTTGTCGGGCGCGCCGCGCTGAGCGCCGTTATGAAAACACCAGCCGGCCGCGCCGCCGGCACGCGTCCCGCGCAGGTCGGTCAAGAAGTCCGCGGCCACCGGCGTCCACCGGCCGTAGCCACGGCGAAACGGTTCCTGATAGTGCACCGGTGCCACCCGTCCCAATTCCCTCATTATCGCCAGGCTCGCGCGCGTGTATGCTTCGGTCTGTGCCGGCGATGCGGCATTGCGTGGCCGGTGCGGCGTAACGAAGTCGAGTCTGATCGTCAGCAACGCCGCGCGCAAGTCTTTCTTGCTCACGTCGTGACCACCGAACGACGCCGTCACCAGCCGCCCCGGGTCAAGTCGATGGACCAGCGCGCACAGTTTCTTCAATTCGGATACCGGCACATAGCGCGCATCGCGCACATCGCACTCGTTGGCCAAATCGATGTACCAGTTCCGGTGCGGTTTGAGTGCCTGAACAATGACTTCCACGGCCCGGCGATGGGCCGCATAAGTGGACACACCCCCGACACCGCGCGCGAGCGTCACATCCACGACCAGGTGACGCCGATCGCACTCGGCCACCAGCCATTTCAGTTTATCCAATTGGACGGCACGCGGCGCGCCGTCGGCATCGACCACGGAAATGTTATGGTCGAACATATCCCACATGGCCCACACACGCAGCCAGTTAAAGCCATGGTGTTCCATGGCATCCAAATCACGCTGGACGAACTCTTGCGGCGCGCCGAGCGCGGCGTAGTAGCTGATGCCGAGCAAGAACGTTGGCTTGCCGTTAAGCGTAAACCGCGCACCGTCAACGCCCAGTTTGGTGGACACCTCAGCGGATGCGGGACCCGGCGCGGCCCGCCCAGCTTCCAGACCAATCAGCGCCACGCCCACGGCTAGCAGCGCGCGTGCGAACTTCGCCAAAACAGCAGTATGTAGGGTTTTCATCATGGCAAGGAACCTCCTGGAAGCAACTGAACCCGTAAGTCCGTGATGAATCTGGCCGCGTGCAAAGGCGCCAAGAAATGCTGAGCACCCGAGCGACAACCCATCAACGGTGGCATTGTGCCGAAATAGTGCGGACCAACTTTTCTCAACAACCGCATCACCCCTAACCCGGATTATTCATGAGCGATCTGCTGCGGAGCCGCAATTCGGCCATCTGCCGCGTCAAAGGACAATTCGTCTGTGCTCACGTATTAACAATATGTTCCGCAGACGACTTGCCCTTTTCCTTGCATCTGTCTCGACTTACGACTCCTCGCGACGAACTTTGTGAATAATCCGACCTATTTCTTCGCCTTTTTCTTAGGTGGCGATTGCTTGGCGTTTGCCGGGGCGGACGCGGCGGGCGTGGTCTTGACCGGGGCGTCACCTTCTTCCGGCGGCACGTCGGGCTGCTGGGCGTCCGGTTCTTCCTTCGGTTTCAGCAAGATATTCAGTTCAAAGTTCTCCGGGAATTCCTCGTCCAGTTGTTCCAGCACGAGTCGATAACGATTAATTGCCCCGCCCAGGTCGTCGCGCATGTCCGTGTCGATCAACTGGGGATACTTCGACAGGATCTGCGCCCATTCTTTCCAGGCTTTTTCATAATGGGCACGGGCTCCTTCGGGGTTCCCAGCCTCCGCCTCACGGTCCCCAAAGAGCATGAAGCGTCGCGCGTCGGCCGTGATCTTGGTCGCCTCGACGTCACAGCGAGTCTTCCAATAGTCATAGTTGACGATCGATGCGAAGGTCGACGTTCGATTGCCCAAGGTCGCCGCTTCGTTGGCCCGCGCGGCGAAATATCGGGCCTTCGGCCGGAGATTCTCGGGCATCGCCTCGGCGACATCCATGTTGGTAACGGTCAGCCGAGTGTGCACATCGCGGGCGATCGCCATCTCACCTTGCGACATTTCCGCCATGGCGTTTTCGCGCCGTTTCACGAACCCCATCATCTTGTCATAGATCATGCGTTCTTCGTTGGACAGTTTCGCGCGCCGCTGTTCAAATAGGCGTTTCCGCAGCCCGGGTGAAAGTGCTTCGAGTTTTGCCCGCATCGACGCCGCGATCTTGTGAATTTCGTTGAGTCGACTCAGACGTACCGGTTGCCCGAGCGTTGTGGGGATGTCCTTGTTTCCGTAATCGGTCCACGCCTTGCCGGCACGTCCCCAAGCATTACGAGTCTTCTCGCCGGGCGTGATTTCGTCGGTCACGGCGTCGGCGTGATTGATCAGGGCCATCGGTGCGTCGGAATAGAAAATGACGGAGCTACGGCGTTTGTCATTGATGCCGCGTTGCGACGGGTCGATGCGCAGCCAAGTGACCGGCACGCCCTGGTCGACAACGTCCTGTGACTTCAAGTACCAGAGGTAACCAACCAGCCAATTGTCGGGGTAGCCGTCCGGGCCGTTGGCGAGTTCGATATTGATGTCGGGAACCATCTCCTCGTGGAAGTCCCGGTCTTTACGAAACAGGCGGCGGAATTGCACGTACTCGTCGGCACGTCCGATTTTGTGCGACGTGAACCACCCGAGATTCCAGTAGAGACGCGGGCTATGCAGGTTATAGCGAGTCCCTTGCATGAGGAACTCAATTCCCTTCTTGACCCAATGATAACGGTCACGGTAATTGTCGAATTCGGAGGAAATGTTGTAGGACAGATTATGCGCTTGGTATTCCCACACCGTGATGAAGTTGGGTTCGAGTCGGGTGATTTGATTCAGGGTCGCGGACAACCGATCCCAGTTTTCCGTCCGTTTGTATCGAATTGCCTTGGTCCAAAGCAGGTTCGTTGCCACTCCGCGCAGGCCGAGCGTCGCCATTTTCATCGTCTCGCTGGCCGGATCGATCTCGCCCAGATCGGCTTGCGAGAGTCCATAGCTGGAGCGGAGTTGGGCGAGTTTACCACCTTCCGAGCCGCCGCCGGTGGCCGACCGTGTGGCCGGCTGCCCCAGCAGGAACAACGGAAACAGCAGCGCGACGATGGCCACGCCATAGATGACTTTGCGAAAGAATGAAACGGATTGCGTCATGCCGCGATTTCCCGGGTCTTCAAGAAGAATGTGCCGAGGATTACCAGAGCGGCCACATAGACCAACGCCGACAGGCAATTCCGGGCAAGCAGATCACCGTAGATATTAAAGTTGTACGCAACGTATTCGCCGGTGCGTCCCAGGGCCGCGAAGTTGGGAACGACCGACGCGAGCGACTGCATGATGGTTAGGAGCACTTTGTCCGCGGTCTTGATGATCACTTCCGTCACGTGGTTTAAATCGAGCGCCTGCATGAGGTTGGCTTGGGTCACCAAACGCACGGTCGCCTCGATCGGTCCGCCACCAAAAGCCTTGCCGGTCCACAGTTCGGTAACGAATTGCCCAACGAACCCCAGCAACACGGCGGAGACGGTCGCCAGGAGAGCCACCGAGCTGCTCAAAAACGTGCTGAACATCACACCGAGACAGACGACCAGCAGCATTTGCAGCCAGATCCCGATGAACGCCTTGACGAAATTCCACGCGAAGGATGCGTTCGCCGCGCGGATGTACAGATCGGCCTGGGCCATGCCGAAGTACTGGCCCGCATCGTCGCACCGCACAATAATCTCGATCTTACCGTCCTTGACCAGATCCTGAAACAGGTCCAGCTCCTTGCCCGTCATGCCACCGGTGCCGACCGGTTTCAGCTTCCGCGGAATCGTGATCAGCTGCGTGTTGAACTCCTGCGATTCGAACCCGATCGGCTCGCATTCGATGGGCTTGCGCGGATCGGCGCTGCGGACAATGATGATCCCGCGCACGCCCTTTTCGATATCGGCTTTGAATGTTCGAAAGACGCTCAGGGTCATGGCGATCGGCAGTCCGTTCGGGAACTGCTGGGCGGACACTCCGTCGAACGTCCAGATGGCACTGGCCAGGCTCCGACCCTGGATGTAGCTTCGATATTCCCATTCCTTCCCGACATTGATTCCTTTTTCGGTCGGATTCCCCTTGATATCAAGGAAACGCATCTTCCCATAGATCGGGACGCGCGCGAGCAATTGGTCCCGCTGCCGGCCGACTATGATCTTCGCCTGTTCCGGGTCGTTCAGATCGCCTTCGACCGTGACTTCATGCCAATGACCCATGACGGTATCCGTACGACCGTGTCCTTGATTATCGACTTGCCAGGTGTGTCGATGGTGTGCATTCAGGGTCGTTGTCCCTTCCCAACCGGGCGACGGCTTGCCTGCTTCTTCCGGCTCCATTCGCGTGATGCTATCCATGGCCACCTGGTGCTGATGACGCAGGCCACGCACGACGAACCCGTAGCTGATCACGCCCATCAGAACCAGCAAGATAGTGATCACGACGACGAAGCCGAGCACGCGTCCGAGGATGATTTCGTTGGCCCGTACGGGTTTGGTGACGACCGTGAAGATCGTTTTATTCTTGATATCGGAGGGGATGCTGAAAACGCTCAGAAACAGACCCAGCGCGATGACCAGGTAGTTGGTTGTTGTCAGCACGAAACTCAGATACAGGTGGGCCGGGTCGTCGCTCTTGACATCGAGAAACCACCCGGCAAACAGGAAGACCAACGCGAAGATGGCGAACGCGATCAGCACCCGTCGCCGCAGCGCTTCCTGGACGGTCAATCGTGCGAGGGCCAGAATACGACGCGCGGACGTGCCGGGAACATCTTGGCCGACGAACGACGCGATGACTTGCGCCACGGCATAGAATCCCTCGACGGGACCACGCCGCACGGCCGCGACCAGATACCACGCAAAAATTGCCAGCGCAATCAGTATGGGAATGGCAATCACGCAAAACTGCAATGCGGGGCCAAACCACTGAACAAAGGTTTGTAGTTCGTCCGGTCGGATTTCCATGGCGATGAATCGTTGCCTTTGAAGAATACGGCGGGCGGCCCGACCTGGACCGTCCCTTGAATACAGTGCATCAACTCAACCGGACGCGGCGTTCGGCCCGGCCTGGCCGGCGCGAGATTCACGACAATCGACCCGTTGCTTGACCGGCCGCTTGGGATCGCGCGCCGACGCTTATTTCGTGGAACTCGGTTGCTTGCGCTCTTGCGCCCGTCGGCCCGGATGGGCCTCGCTCTCCCGCATGATCCCCATGAACAGCTCTTCCAGTGTGGTCGTGGGATGCTCCATCCCGACCAATTCTCCGCCATGCCGGGTGATCACGTCACGGATCTCTTGTTCCGCGACTTCCGTGAGTCCCTTGGCGCGAATCTGCGTCACATCCTGCACGGTCAAGAGCGTCTCGATCCGTCCCAGCTCTTTCAATTCACCCTGGTGCAGAATGGCGATCCGATCGCAAACATCCTGAATATCCGGTAGGAGATGGCTGCACAACAGGACCGTCTTGCCCTCGTCGCGCAGACGCAGAATCAGGTCCTTCATTTCCCGTGTTCCGATCGGATCGAGGCCCGTGGTCGGCTCGTCCAGCAGGATCAGTTCCGGATCGTTGATCAGTGCCTGGGCGAGTCCGATCCGGCGTGTCATGCCCTTGGAGTATTCCTTGAGCTGCCGGCGCCGGGCCCAGTCCAGCTTGACCATATGGATGAGCTCGTCAATGCGTCGTTTTCGTTCGGCCGCCGACATATTGAACAGGCGACCGTAGAAATCGAGTGTTTCTTCCGCGTTCAGGAACTTGTACAAATACGATTCTTCCGGCAAATAGCCAATCCGTTCGTTCTTCCGGACGTCGGAAGCGTCTTTGTCAAAGACCAAAACACGGCCGCTGGTCGGGAAGAGCAGTCCGAGAATCAACTTGATCGTGGTTGTCTTTCCCGAACCGTTGGGGCCAAGCAAGCCAAAGATCTCGCCGCGGCGCACTTCCAAATCGAGCGCTTTCAACGCGCGGACCTTCTGCCGGCCCCAGAAGTCGCGGTAAATCTTCGTCAAATTGCGTGTTTCGATGACCGTGCGGGACGGCGACGGTGGCGTGGGCTTAGCTGCCGCTTGCGCGGCGGTGTCGTTGCTCATAACGGGTTCTCTTGCGCGAACAAACGGGTTTCTTGCCGGACCGGCCCAGTCCCGGTCCACTCAATTTCCTCGGGACGTACGGCCCTACTGGACGAGTTGGATGCATACGCTGCCATCGGCGCATACCGAGCGCGGATAGACCTTGCACATCGCGGCGCCCCCCGATTCGAGGTCCCACGTGGCACGTTCGGCCTCTCTGGGGTGCGGGCCTCCCGCATTCGGAGTCGTTGTCTATAGTGTACGTTCGGACGCCGAGTAGAGTTCAGTGGTTTCCAGAAATCGGTTGGTAGCAACCGGTTTGGACAACGCATCCCCCCTTTTTCGCCGCCGGGCATTCCGTCAGAATCGAGGAAGCGCGCGTCCGGAACGACCGGCGGGCGGGACGCCGCGCGCAGGAGAAAACACGCACGGCCCGAAAATATTCTTGCGCGGAATCGCCGGAGACGGCATGAACCCTCTCACATTGCAGATACAAGACCATGCCGCGGCCCTCGCATTCCTGTTCGGGCGTATCAATTATGAACGAAAAGAACGGATTCCGTACCGGTCGCGGGGGTTCAAGCTGGATCGTATGCGCCGGCTCTTGACGCGGATCGGGAACCCGGAACAGGATCTTGCGGCGGTGCATGTGGCGGGCACGAAGGGCAAGGGCTCAACGTCCGCCATGATCGCCGCCGCGTTGCAGGCGGCCGGCTATCGAGTCGGACTCTACACATCGCCCCACCTGGAGTGTCTGGAGGAGCGGTTTGTCGTGAACCAGCAGATGTGTTCGGGCACGCAGCTGGTCGATCTGCTTGCGCGCATCGCGCCGGTGGTCGCGGACATGGACCGGCAGGCGGCGTCCGACGGACGCACCGGTCCGACCTATTTCGAGATTACCACGGCGGTCGCATTCTTGCATTTCCGTGACATGGATGTCGACTGCGCGGTGCTCGAGGTCGGACTTGGCGGACGCCTCGATTCGACCAACGTCTGCCATCCCGCGGTATCGGTTATCACGAGCATCAGTCTGGACCACACACGCCAGCTCGGCAAGACCTTGGCGGCGATCGCGGGGGAGAAGGCCGGCATCATCAAGCCCCAAGTTCCGGTGGTGACCGGGGTCCAAGCGCGTGCGCCGTTGGATGTCATCCGCGCGACCGCGCGCCAGCACAATGCCCGCCTGCTCGCGCTGGGCCATGATTTTCATTTTACTTATCAGAATCGGGCCCTTGCCCTTCCGATGTTTGGTCCGTGCCTGCTCCGAAGCGGTGAGCTGCCCTGTCTGGACTATCGCGAGGATGTGGACGGCGTGGCGCGCCGGATGGATGCGGTTCGGATCCGGTTGCGCGGCGCGCATCAGGCGGCGAATGCCGCCGTCGCACTGGCGACACTCAGCCAGTTACGGCGCGCTGGCTGGCGTGTTTCGGAACGTGCGGCACGAATCGGGCTCGAACAAGCGTTTTGTCCGGCGCGCGTGGAAATCGTCCAGCAACAGCCGACGGTCGTGCTCGACGCGGCGCACAATGTCGCATCGGTGCGCGCGCTTCTGGAGGTCGTGGCCGGCGACCTGCCGGCACGACGCCGCATCCTGGTGTTCGCGACCAGCCGTGATAAGGATCCGCCGGCGATGCTGGACGAACTGCTCCCGTACTTCGAACAGGTCGTCTTGACTCGGTATGTCACCAATCCACGCGCGGCATCGCCAAGCCAGCTGGCGGACGTTGCCGAGCAAATCAAGAAACGACACGGCTTGCACGATGTCGTCGTGCACACACGGGATACGCCGGACGCGGCCTGGCAGTTGGCCCGTGCCAGCGCGCATGACGCGGATGTCGTCTGTATTACCGGCTCGTTTTTTCTCGCGGCGGAACTTCGCAAGCACTTTGTCCGGCCGGTTGTCGCGTCGGCTGAACGTCCCTGAAACCTTGGGTTGGATCATGTTTGTCCGAGTCGCACGCAGTGTAACCCGATGGTGGCGGTTGGTGATTGCCGCGTGGATCATTGCCATGTTCTCGCTGGCGCTGATCGCGCCGCCCTGGCAATCGGTAACGCACGACGGCGATTTTGCATATCTGCCGGCGTGGATGCCCAGCGTGATCGGCCAGCACTGGCTGGAAGAGGCGTTTCCTCAGCAACAAGCGCGCAGCCAGATTGTGGTCGCGGTGGAACGTCAACATGGTGTTTGGACGCCGCCCGATTTCGCCATCGCATACGATCTTGCGCGCCGCATGAAAAATTTGCTCGGCGCGGCGCGACTCGGTGAGGCACGGCGCCTCGCACGCCAGCAACTGGCCGCACGGCGGGCGGGCCGAAACCAGGATGCACATGAGCTGCGCGGTCGCGTTACGACCGCGCTGCGCGACGCCGAAAATGCGCTGGACGACGCCCTGCACTTGGACAAGCTGTTGGCCGACTATTCCGACAATGTCACGCAAGATCACGCCAACGGACGCCGGCCGCCAATCCGGCGGCTTGCCGAGGCCTACTATAATTGGGCCCTCCTGAAGGATCTGCAGGCGGATACGGTGGCGGCCGATCGCTATCGTCAGATCGCGCGCCAGTTGAATCCGCATCTGCATCCCGGCACGGCCACCGTGCTGCCGGCGGCCGCCGACCGGTTGCCACTGTTGGATGCGTGGACATGGCGCGAAAGCTATTTTGGCGATAAATTGACCAGTCGCGACGGGCGCGCGCGCTTGATCGTCCTGCAATTGGCGAATGAATTCATGGCGGTCGACAATATTCATGTCTTGCATACGATCGAGACGGAGTTGAGTGAGGTCAAGGTGGACTGGTCGCGACGGCTCCCTGAAGGGCTCGAGATCGCCGTGACTGGTTCGGCCGCTGTTGGCGCCGACCTGTTGCGCTCGGCCGCTTCCAGCATTCGGTACACCGAACGGATTACGATTCTGTTGGTCATACTGATTCTGGCAGGCGTTTATCGGACCCCGCTGCTTGTTGCCGTGCCACTGGCTACGATCGGTGTCGCCCTCACGGTGTCGACGAGCCTGGTTGCGTTGCTGGCCCAATTGTCGGCAACGACAGGGTTTGGCTGGCTGGGCGTCACCGTCTTCACCACGACACGGATCTTCATTGTTGTTATCCTCTTTGGTGCCGGGACGGACTACTGCCTGTTCTTGATCGCTCGTTACAAAGAGGAATTGGCGCGCGGGCTGCCGCCCGCGCGCGCGTCACGTGAAGCACTGACCCAGGTCGGCGATGCACTGGCTGCCAGCGCCCTGACGACCATTCTCGGTCTCGGCATGATGTTCTTCGCCGATTTTGGAAAATACCATCACAGTGGGCCGGTCATCGGGTTGTGCCTGTTGGTTACGCTGCTGACCTGCATCACATTCACCCCCGCGCTGCTGACGGCGTGCGGACGTTTGCTGTTCTGGCCGTATTGGGCCGGGCCGCCGGCCAAGACGGCGGAACGATCCTCAACGGTTGGTCATTCGCCGCAGGGCGTTCGGCCACTGACACAGCGCGCCTGGCGGCGTATCGCGCGAACCATCGTGACCCGTCCGGGGTTGATCCTGGTGCTCGCCGTCGGCCTTTTGCTGCCGCTGGCCGGCTTCGGTGTGGCACGCGGCCACCGCGTGACCTTTGATTTTCTGAGCAGTCTGCCCGACGCATGTC
>CAZSOG010000033.1:0-13490 GCA_964607555.1 uncultured Pirellulaceae bacterium
GGGGGGGGGGTGGGGGACGTACACGGAGAGGAACGGCCAACGCGATGTGTGCCTGTCGGACCTACTTGTAGATCGGACCGCCGGCGGCCGCGTCGACCTGCTTGCCCTTGTCGTGCAGGTACAGGCAGGCGTTGCCGTTGGGCCTGTCGGGCAGAAACGCCAGCGCGGGCAGCCAAATGCCAGGCTCGGGACGCAGGACGAGCTTCTCGATGCGGTAACCGTCTCGTTTCAACTCACCCACCTTCTCGCACGACGGCCTGGGCAACTCGGCCAGGTGGCGAATACCGGTGATCCGGCGAACGGCGGCCAGGGCCTCTCTCTTGCCGGTGGTTTGCCAGAACTTCTTCCGGACGGCCGAGAGCTGCTTCTCCAGATCATTGTTGATGTCGTAAGTGGTTCGGGCGCCCTCGATCAGCATGACCTGACCACGTGGGGTACACCGAGCTTCCTCATCGGTGAGGATGGTCGGTTCGGTCTCGGTGATTGCATCGTCGATTTTCAACAACCAACGCCTCATCCAGCGGACTGCTCCCACGCGAAGCTGGGTCGAGAATCCGTGCTGGGCGTCCGTCTCGATCAAGTCTACCCGTTCGGCAAAACCTAGCCGGCCATAAAACCGCTTGGCTTCCCGGAAGCTGATCCAGGAGCCGTCGATCGGGAAGAAGTCGTGCGTGGCGGTACACATCAACGTCGGCTTCGGTGCCCGCATCATGACATAGTCGGCGTGCGTCATTCCCCGCGACACTTGCGCGTGGATGTTCTGCTCGGCGTCCTGCGGGCCGCACACTTCCAGTAGCCGACGGGTGCTAGTCAGGTAGCAGCTTGGCGCGGCACATGCGATCCGCTCGTCCAGGGCCATCAGATAGCTGGTCAGCGTGCCGCCGCCCGAGTTGCCGGTGCAGCCGATCCGTTTCGGGTCGATATCCGGCCGGCTTTGCAAGTAATCGATGCTTCGCATTCCGTCCCAAATGCGGTAGGTGGCCGTATTGCGTCCCAGCAGCGTACTTCCCACGCCGACAATACTGTGTCCTAGGGTGCCACCGACAAGCGGCCTGCCTTTCTCGTCGAGCAGTTGATAGCGTTCGCCCTGTTCGATCGGGTCGTAACAGAGCGCGGCCAGGCCGTTCTTGGCCAGCAGGATGCATACCGATTGATAGGCTTCGCTCGCCTTGCCGTTGCCGCTGTGCCCGCAAGGAACCAGCACGCCCGGATAGGGCGGCTCGGTTTTGGGAAGATACAGAAGCGCTGTGACAAACAATTTTGGCTGACTCTCGTAGATCACCTTTTCGATCCGGTATCCGTTGCCAACGAGTTTTTCGACAACCTTGGCGTTCAATGGCGTCCGCTTGGGAAACCCGCCGAGCTGGTCGACGTAGAACTGCCGCATGCCTTTCTGGTACGCTACCAGGTCCTCGGGTGTCTTGAGCTTCTCGTATTCTGCGTCCCGACGGTCCAACGCTGCCTCGGCAAGCCCCATCAGGTACCCATGCATCATTTCCGACGGCACGTCACCGCCGATCTCCTTCGTCAATACCGTCAAGTCTCCGGCAACTGCCTGGGAGAAGATTGCAAGAACGATCGCAACGGCTGACAGTGGACGGGTCATGGCAGGCTCCTGCTTGGAAAGTGGTGAGTTCCCACACATCATAGGCGTCCCCGCGACGGCCTGCAAACCGCGGCGCGCCCGGCGCACTTAGATTCTGTCAAAGACCTGACCCGGTATTCCGTGAGCCGCCTTCGGCAGATGATCGGCCGAATCGACGTTGGGGTGGATTCGCGACCTCCTCCCGCGATTCCGATTCAACGCGTCCCAGGCAGCAGCTTTGTTGCAGAGACACGCCCAATCGATGTAGGCCCGCGAGCTGACGTAAGCGGCGATCGATCGCACTGGACGACATGTCAACAGGATTCGCTGGACCCATCCGACTCGTCTCCTGAAGAACTCGTGTTCAGCATTTCTAGATCCAGAAGGTCCTGGGCGCGCCCCGACATCCGTTTCATCGTGGCCAACCCTGTCACCGATACGACACGCAGCATCAGGTCCTGCCATGCGTAGCTCACACGCGTCTCCCAGACCTCGCGAAGCGCGGGATCGACCAGAAAGGTCCAACACCAAATGGTCGGCTCCAGCCGCTTTAACAATGCGATACGCAACGCTTGTTCCGAGCGGAATGTTCCCGGATTCGTCCAGGAAGCCACACGATTTAGCCACATCAAGCGTCTGCCGCAAATCCTCCGGGCGTATCAACAGATCGATGTCATACGTGAATCTTGGGTAACCGTGGACTGCGACCGCAATTCCGCCGCAGACCGCGTAGTCCACGCTATTTCGATTTAGGCACTCAATCAAGCCTCGAAACTCGTCGTATAGATCCATTATCCACACCTCCGAAAGCTCATGTGGATGCTAGCTGATTCGGGAGCTCACGCCAAGTGGCTGACATGGCCCAGCCCAAAGCCAACCTGCCAATCAATTGTCCCATTCACGACTTGCAAACAAGTCATAGTCGGAAAGCCCAGTCGAAAAGCCAGACACCCCTAGAAAGTGCTCGTTCAACGTGAAGCCCGCACGAGGGGCATGTCAACGGGCAATGCACGGGAACCGAATGCCACACGCGGGATCGATTTCTAGGGTGTCTGGCAATTCCCGGCACCGCAGCGAAGTCAGGCAGCCGAGCTAAAGTGAACCCCATCCGGCAAACGGGCCGCCGACAGGCGTTCGTTGGCGAAACTCCACTGCCGCCAATTGGGGGCCTGCCAATCCCGGCTGTCCGATAAACACGGATAAACGTGGTTTTTGTGACCGGCGGCGCTCGCCGGTTGCGCCTCCGCCTCGTACACTAAAGAGACGGCAGTGCGGTGTTGTCGACAGCACCGCATCCGTAGTTTATCGTACACCGCACGTCGTGGCATAACTGGCGTTCAAACCCCAATCCACGGTAACCGATGTGAAATCCGAGCAGATTCTGATCAGACAGGCCCAGCAAGGCGACCGCGATGCGTTCGGTCAGCTGGTGCGCCGCTGTCAGGATCGGCTCTTCACCAGCATATTCCACCTGGTCGGGCAGCCTGATGAAGCCGAAGACATCGTCCAGGACACGATGGTTCAGGCATATATGAAACTGGGGGCATTTCGGGGCGATAGCAACTTCTACACTTGGGTTTACCGCATCGCGCTCAATGTCGCGTCGGATCGGCACCGTAGACGCAAACCGGAACAGTCCACCGATTGGACCCAGCAGGTCGCCGGCGGCGAACCGATCGATCCGGGCGAGGCCCCCGGGTCGCGGTTGCAGCGACTCGAGCGAGCCGACCAGGTACGTCTCGCACTCGGGCAGCTCAGCGCGGAGTTCCGCCAGATCCTGATCCTGCGCGAGGTCGAGGATTTCGACTACGCGACCATCGCCGGTTTGCTCCAGGTCTCGGTCGGCACGGTACGTAGCCGGCTGCATCGAGCGCGGGCCGCGTTGCGCCGGCAACTGGAACGAGCCCGTGCCGAATGACGCGTCGGTTCAGCCCAAGAGCATCTGCAGGTCATCGGCGGTCATGCGCCGAATGAGACTCTCGTTGGCCGTGATAACCGCCTCGGCCAAATCGCGTTTCTTCTCCTGCAGCTGCAGTACCTTGTCTTCCACGGTCTGTTTCGCCACGAACCGATACGCGAAAACCGGCCGCGTTTGGCCGATCCGATGCGTCCGGTCGACCGCCTGTGCCTCGACAGCCGGGTTCCACCATGGATCCAGGATGAACACATAATCGGCCGCGGTCAGATTCAAGCCGTGTCCGCCCGCCTTCAAGCTGATAAGAAACACGGGACACTGGTCGTCCTTTTGGAACCGGTCCACCCGCCGCTTCCGATCAAGCGTCCGACCGTCCAGGTACTCGTACCGAATGGCCATGGAATCGAGCCGGTCGCGCACGATGCTCAGGAAAGTCGTAAACTGTGAAAAAACCAGGACCTTGTGTCCGTCATGGATCACTTCTGTCAAGAGTTGCAGGAAGGTGTCGAGTTTGGCGCTCGGCGCGCCAAGCCGCTCGGGATCGAGCAGCGCGGGATGGCACGCCGCTTGCCGCAGGCGCAATAGCGCCTCAAGCACATGGATTTTTGATCGATTGAGTCCCTGTTCCTTGATCTTCTCGGACAGCTGCTGCTGGTAATAGACACGCAATTCATCGTAGCTGGCACG
Source organism: uncultured Pirellulaceae bacterium (assembly GCA_964607555.1). GTDB lineage: Bacteria > Planctomycetota > Planctomycetia > Pirellulales > Pirellulaceae > JAJSAJ01. Next base: position 4,188 of record CAZSOG010000033.1, read on the forward strand.
CTCTTTGGCGGACATTTCGCAATGGATCGTCTTCTCGGTCTTGGGCGGCAGCTCCTTGATTACCTGTTCCTTCGTGCGGCGCAAGACGAACGGACCGATCGCTTGCGCCAGCCACTGGTAGTCTTCCACCGTTGACGACTTGCCCGTCAACGACTTGAACGCGGTCAACGAACCGAGCATGCCGGGATTGAGGAACTCGAACAGCGACCAGAGTTCACCAAGGTGGTTTTCGATCGGCGTGCCGGTCATGGCCAGTCGATGATCCGCCTGGATCAGGCGGCAGGCCTTGGCGTTTTGAGAATTCGGGTTCTTGATCGCGGTCGATTCGTCGAGAATCGCGTAGTCGAACTCGAACTCGTGCAGCGTGCCGATATCACGCTGCAACGTACCGTACGTGGTCACGACGGCATCGTAGTTCGCCATGGTTTCCCGATATTGATGGCGATCCGTGCCCGTGTAGTCGAGCATGCGCAGCCGCGGCGCGAAGCGGGCCGCTTCATCGATCCAATTGAACACCAGACTCTTCGGCACCACGACAAGTGACGGTTTGCGGGTCTCGCCATCGCGCAGCCGCCGTGTTCGCCGGGACTGCAACAGCGCCAAGACCTGCACGGTCTTGCCCAATCCCATATCGTCCGCCAAACAGCCGCCCAAATCGAATTCGCTCAGGAAGCGCAGCCAGCCCAACCCGCACCGCTGGTAAGGTCGCAACTCGCCCCGAAAACCGCGTGGTTCGCGCACTTCACGCACGCCGTCAAAAGCCCGAAGCTGGCGGCGGATCCGGCGAAATGTCGCGTCCACGTCAACCGTGTCCAGCTCGGCCAACAATGCATCGAGCACCAACGCCTGACTGCCTCGATAGCGGATCGTGTCCTCATGGATCTCGCCTAACTGAAGCAAGTGGCCGTACCGCTTGAGCCAATCCTCGGGGATCATGCCCTGCGTTCCGTCATCCAGCGTGATCATGGGGTCGCCCGCCTTCACGGCGCGCAACAAACGCGGTAGTGACACTTGGACACCGTCAAAGTCGACTTGGCCGTGCACGTCGAACCAGTCGATTTCACTCCGTACCGAAAAACGCGCCTCGCCTGGCCAACGGACCCGATTGCCGGATACGCGCACATGCCACCCCAGAGGCAACAGCGTCCGGACCAGCGATGGTAAACTGCGGGCCTTGAAAGTGAGCACCTGGCCATCGAACCGATAGCCGCGTGCCGGCGCCAGCTGATCGTGCAGCAGAGTCAGCGCGGCCCGTTCGGCTTCGGAGTCCCGAATCACGATCCGGTCATGGTCGGCGTCGTAGTGGACTCGCAACATGCTCGGCGCCAACACGATCTCTTCGTACACAAAGCGCACTTCCGCCACCAGCGTGTCGCCGCGGCATTGTTCGGGATCGATGTGCAGCTCCGGCTCCAGGCCGTCATCAAGAATCTCGCCTACCAGTTCAACCGGCAGCCCACGTAGCGTCTCCGGATCGACCACCGCGGCAACGGACTGTAAGAAGGGCACGCGGTCCCCGGGGGCGACCACAATGGACCGATTGGCGCGAAACCAGTCGACGATCGCCGGCACCGGCGGCATGCGAAACCGTGCCAACCGGTCTTCGAACAACACGAACTGGCGAGCCGCGAATGCGACGACCTGATTGATTGGGATCGCCGGCTCGTCGCTGCGGCGGACGGTGCCTTCCAGACGCCAACATTCTTCCACCGCGTCCCACTGGCTCGCCAGCATGAAGCCGTAGGCCGGACCATCATCCCAATGGACGCGCCGCCCATCCTCAATAGGTTGGGTAACATCGAACATCCAAACGAACCGGTCGTGTTCGCACAAGAGCGGCAACAGCGTTGCCGCCGCCGAAGCGCTGATCGTGATCGCGTCGGAACCATAGTTGGACGGCGCCGCCGCGCGTCCACCAAAGCGACTGTAGCCATACCCAAAACCACCATGGCCGAACTGGCCACGGCACAACTCACGAACGCGCCGCGCCAGCACAACGTCCAGGGCCAGCGCGCCATCATACGCCAGCGGCTCGGGCGGCAACATCGACTGGATCCGGCCCCAGCCGCCCGTTTGCCGATGCGATTGCGCGAGACAGTGGATGGTCACCGTGTCCGTGCCGGCCGAACCTGCCGGCGTCAAGACCCACCAATAGCGACGCTTGGCCAGCGGTTGGGCAATCGCGCCGCCACCATTTTCCGGCGGACTGTGGCGGCATATGCGCGCCAGATCACGCCAGGTGCGTGCCGAACGAACAATGAGACCGCGTTCTTCGCCATCCGAAGGCACGGCGCGCGTCGTCGCCGCATCCGCCGCGTCTCCACCATCGAGCGACCCGGGTTCAACTCCCTCACGTGCCGCCCGCCCCACGGACAGCTCCCCCGCTTCGTCCTCCGCACCCACCAGGCCCACGTACGGCGGAACCACCGTCTTGAGGTACTGCCTGCGGTCGATCAATTGGAGCACGGCCCAAACGTGTGCACATGCCGCGGCCCCCTGGCACGCGGCGCAGGAACAGCGTGTCGCGAGCAGACCGAACTGGATGTCCGACCAGTCGATTTCGACGACATGGGAGGCGCCGTCAACAACCGTCGCCTGGACTCGATCCCCGACACGTGTCATGCGCCTGACGCGCGAACGCTGTTCGAGCAAGCTGCCGCGACTCCGCACCGATATATTGAATTCTCGCCCGACAGCACTGCAAAGCATCATGCGATTCCCACCCCGTCCGTAAGTGCGTTGGCACCGAATAAACGGTTTCTCTTGGCGCTGCATGCCGATGCGGGCGGCCGAGCTCCCCCGGAAGCACGCCCTGCCTCGGTCACACTCTTTGTTGCCCGCTTCACAAAATACACGCGTGCATCCTGCGGGACCGGTTTCTACCGAACCATGCTATTCTGCGTTTTGGAAAGCTCGGCCGCAAGGGCCCCTCCGCCGAGCCGTCATACGCCGCGGGGCACGTCCATCCGATTGTACCCGTCAGGGAAACAATACGGGGCGGGAATTCGCGTGATCCATGGTCCTCGTCCTCCCGCATTTCCGGCTGGCACAATGGTCGGCCTCTGAAAATGATCGGAATCCTGATCGATACCCAGGTGGGCGGCAAAGGTAGGTCGGTTTTCCAAACCGACCGCGCGCAACTCCAGTCGCATGTCCCTGCCCAATTCCCCCGCGTCCCACCGAGCAACTCAGATCCCAAGCTTCGCCCCGTCCACGACCCACGCGTGGTCCGATGCTAGAACTTGACTCAAGATCATCAAACATCGGTCCATAAGGTCTCTAAGGCGTCGTTCTCGATATCGTGTTCCTGCCGGCCCGCAGATCCGCCAACGGACCGACATGTGGGCTCGGACGCTGCCTGTCGAGCATGCCAACATCCACGCGAATCGGCCGGCCGTCGCGATCCTCGATCGTCTGGCCTACCGTGGGAAAAACGCCCACCAGCTGCCCATCGACCCACGGCCCAGTGATTTCCAAAGCCGGCTGGTTCACGGCGAACTGGATGGACACGCCGCCCGGCCGATCCGTACGTTCGAATCGCGTCGCCCACGGCGCAATGCGACTGTGCGTGCCTTCAAAACGACTCGGTCGCGCGCCTTCCAGAAACAGGTTGTAGTCCGATACATAGCCAGTCGCCTGCCGGACGCGGTCGAGCCCTTGCCGCACGAAGATGTTGTAAAACCACTTGTCGTCCCGCGGGATCCCCTGCTTGCGTCCCACCACGATCTTGGAATGGGGTTTGTGATATTGCGACCGGCGGCGCGTGTCGGAGACCATGCGAAACGGGCAGTCGACAAATAAGTTGTGCGCGAACACGGAGGCCTCGGAGTTGCTCTTGACCCCTCCGCCGACCAGGATATTGTTGTCGACGAGCGTTGGACCATGGTCCATCTCCAAGAACAATGCCTCGGTTTGCGTGTCGCAAATGATATTCCCGGTGACGCGTGCTCCCTGGTTCGCCCAATCCAGCCAGATTCCGAACGCGCCGTGCGTCTGATGGCTGACGCGTCGAATAAGATTGTGCCGGATGGTCGTATCGACGGACTGGTGCAGCTTGATTGCCGCCGTCTCCCAGCCGCCGAACTCGCGTCGGTCGTTCGTATCTTCGATCAGATTGTTCTCGATCAGACAGCGTGCCGCGCCCTCCTGGCCCGCGATCCCCGCCTCGCCACAATGCCGGATCACATTATTGCGCACAACATGGTCGCCGAACGCGTTGATATCGGCATAGTCCACGCCCCGGGCATGGCCCAGAACAATTCCCACGCAACGTGCGTGCGTGACGGTACAGTTCTGGATGATCCAGTGTTTGCCCATCCGCGGCCCGATCGCGCCCATCTGGAGCGGCAGCCCGGGCGGCTCCCAATTCTCCGCCGAGTGCATGATCTGAAAGCCGTCGACGGTGATGTACTGCAGGCCTGATTTTTCGGGAAAAAAGACGCTCGGTCGAGCATTGATCTCGGTAAGCCGCTGGTTCGGCCGGGCGGAACCAAAGTTCGCCCAGATCGTCGTAACATGATCATCGGCCTGGCAACACCACGTCCGTTGATCCCGCGCCACCTCGGCGCGTGCCTGGCGTTCGGAAAGCGCCTTGCCGTCCAAATAAACGTCACCTCGATGGTGCCACTGGCCATACAGCAACCACCCGCCGGACAGCGTCAAGGCGTACGGGTTGTAATCGCCAAACGATGCGTTTGGCAATTCGACTTTCCAAAGTCCGTTCCCTTCGTCGGACCAGGTCGTGACTCGTTCGGAGCCTTTGATGATCACTTCTTCATGTGCCGCGGCCCGGTAGGTAATGCGTGCGTCGTTGCCGGCCCCACCGCGCGCCGGCCGCACCCATTCGCGATAGGTCCCGGCATGCACCGTGATCGTATCGCCCGGCCGCGCGACCGCGGCCGCCTTGCTGATCGTCAAGTAGGGAGACTCGGCCCCGCCCGCATTCGTGTCGTTGCCCGACTTCGCGACGTGAATCTCGCGCGCGGCCGCCCGCGGCGCGCCGATCAGCACGATACAACATAAAATGGATGCGATGAATTGCCATCTGCGGTGCATGCGTGGCCTCTCCTGTGTGGGTCTACCAACAATCACGTCTCGCCAGTCGTGTTCATTGTCGCACGAGCCGTCCCGAAACTCAAGGACGGGCGGGGCGATCAATCGGACCCTTGCGTCACACGCGTTTCTTTGATGAGGGTCGGCGATTCTGCATGGTTCGGGCCGCGAACTGTCGCGTATCCCATCCGCGCTAGGTCAACAGCATGGACCGGGCTCCACAATCTAATCCCGCTCAGTTTCTTCTGCCGCCAGGCGGTTCCCGGTCTCGTGCAGTAGCCGCACTCCGAAATGATTCGCGTTTCGACGTGTATTCTGGTATCTTTGATTACACGGTGACGACGAGGGAAGCTCTTGATGCAACAAGGAGCGAACCATGGCCTCCGATCATCCGGACCGCAACTTGCTATTCGGCATTCTCGCCGTGCAAATGGATTTCGTGTCGCGCGACGCGCTGATCGAGGGCATGAACACTTGGGTCCTGCATAAGTCCGAATCGCTGGGCAGCATTCTGGTGGATCAAGGTCTGTTGCGTCCGGCGGATCGAGCGCTGCTGGAACCGATGGTCCAACGGCACATCGAACTCCACGCCAACGATCCCCGACGAAGCCTGGCGGCACTCAGTTCGGTTTCATCGCTCCAGCACGGCTTGCAAGAAATCGCCGACCCGGATGTTCAGCGCAGTCTGGATTTACTTTCCCGCGACGCCGAACTGGTACGGATCGAGGAAACGACGGACGTCGGCCGTTCGGATTCAAGTCGTCGGTTTCGCATCCTTCATCGGCACGCCGAAGGCGGCCTGGGAACGGTGTTCGTCGCGTACGACGAAGAGTTACATCGGGAAGTCGCGCTCAAGGAAATCCAGCAGCAACATGCGATGCAGGCCGCGAGCCGCGCGCGTTTTCTGCAAGAAGCCGAGATCACCGGCAACTTGGAGCACCCCGGAGTGGTCCCGGTCTACGGCTTGGGACATTACGAGGACGGGCGCCCGTTCTATGCGATGCGGTTCATCAAAGGCGACAGTCTCCGCGACGCAACACGACGTTTTCATGAAAAGGCACCGTCCTCCGGCAGCGAGTGGCGTCGAATCGAGTTGCGGCGTTTGCTGGGAAGGTTCATCGATGTCTGTGACGCGATTGGTTACGCCCATAGCCGGGGCGTGCTGCATCGCGATCTGAAGCCGGGCAACATCATGGTCGGCCGCTATGGCGAAACCCTGGTTGTCGATTGGGGGCTCGCCAAGCTGATGGGCGACACGGCCGAGCAGCAGCGGGACGAATCAGCACTCCGACTGCAGCGCGACGGCGACCCGTTGAAAACAATGCCCGGCGCGGCGGTCGGCACGCCCAGTTACATGAGTCCAGAACAGGCGGCCGGGGAACTCGATCAACTGACCGGCGCCGCGGATATCTACGGCCTGGGAGCCACGTTGTATTACGTGCTCACCTGCCGGCCGCCAGTCAGCGGCAACAATACGCAGGAGACGTTGGAAAAGGTGCGTCTGGGGGCGGTGACTCCACTGCGTGCCGTCAACCCCGACGTGGCCCGTCCGCTGGAAGCAATCTGCATGAAAGCACTCGCCCGCCAACCGGCACGGCGCTACGCGAATTGCCGCGACCTGGCCAACGATCTGGAGGCGTATCTGGCCGGTACTCCGGTCTCGGCTTACCGGGGCGTCGTCTACCGCGGGGGCCTCTGGTTGCGGCGGCACCGCACGGCCGCCGTCGTTGCCTGCCTGCTGGTGGCATGCCTTGCCGGCTTCGCCGGTTACGTGGCGGTCCGACATCGGCGTGTCACACGCCAAGTTGACCACCACATCAGTCTGGCACGTGTGGCGATTTCCGCGAACGACTTGCCCAAGGGAATGGCGGAGCTGACGGCAGCGGAAGCGCTAATCACGAACGATCCGACACGCGCGCGGCGCGTCGACCGTTGGCAAGAGCAATTGAAAAACTACCGTGAGTTCGAGTCCCGTTACAATGCGATGCGGCTGGGCACGAGTCCGCGGTCGCGCGTTTCGTCGAAGGACGCGGACGGGTCCGAGACACTGGTCGATGATCTCGTTGCCAAACGTGCAACGGCCGCCCTGCGGTTGCTATCCGCGCTAAACAATCCCGCTTGGATGGACGAATTCGGCGATTCGCTGCTGAGCAAGCAACAGCTGGCCGGCCTGCGAGAGCATGTCGGCGAGACGATTGTGCAGTTATCACTGCGGATCGCGCGCCAGTGGAACGACGACGACGAGAGTCGGCGCCGAACACGCACGGCGTTGGCGATGCTCGACGATGCCAAGAACTACATCACGTTTGGAACCGGGCTGCACAGTCTCCAAGCGCGCTGGCGACGGCGATTGGGAGAGACGGAACGCGTGGATTCCAGCTGGGAAACGGCCCTGGCGATCGCCAAGTCCGGCAAGACGACCAAATTCAGCCTGTTTGATCAATACGTCCTCGCCCAGGTCGCTGACGCGATGCTCGTGAGGGAACATTGCTCGGCCGCGGATGGCGAAAAAGTATCGCGACTCTACGAAGTGGTTCTGAAACGCGACCCCCAGTTCTTCCGCGCGCATTTCGGATTGTACACGGTCCGTGCAAAGATGGGCGACGTGGCGGGCCAGCTGCGTCATCTCGAGGCGTGTCTGGCCCTGTCACCAAATGATCCGTACCTTTATTACTTCCGCGGCATGGTCTATTTTGCTCGCGGCAGCTCCGATCCAGAACGCTATCGGCAAGCGTACGATGATTTCGACACATCGGTCCAGCGCGACCCGGACTTCGCGCGGGGCTATTATTACCGTGGGCGCATGCGGGTCGTGATGGGCGATTGGAAAGCGGCAGCGGGCGATTTCGACAAGGCGATTGAACATGGGGCCAACCTGGTCGGCCCGTATTATTGGCGCGCCATTGCGCGCGCCAAAATCGGCCTGGATCGGCAAGCCGCGGCGGACGCCGAAGAGGCCGTCCGCCGTGATCCCGATGACGGTCTGGTTCTCTACTACGCCGCACGGGCCTTCGCGCAGTCGGTCCTCGCAATCCAGCAGAGTGACATGACGGACGCCGCGCGTGAGCATCTGGTAAACACGTATGCCGATCGGAGTCTCGAGTTGCTCACCCGCGCGTTCGCGGCGGGATTTGACGAGGTCGGCCGCCTGGTACCGGGCGGCGACTTCACGCCCCTCTATGGCGTTGCCGATATCCGCGGCTTGATCGAACGACGATGTGAACGTTTGCTCGAGAATCCGCCCGCCACGGCCCCCGCATCATCCGGGCAGCACGCGCCCGTTCTAAAGGGCGAGCTGTTGCTGGTGCGCGGCGATCTGGCGAAATCGGCCGAGCAGTGGAAGGCAGCGTCTGACTGGTACGAACGGGCCCAGTCGGCGTACTTCGAGGCAATCAAACAGCAGCAGCGATTGCCCGCCGGCGCGCTGCACGACATGCGCCGCGCCATGTCCGGCCGCGTCACCATGTTGGACCGCTTGGGGCAGTTCGACCAAGCCGACACGGCGTTCCTTATGCTGCTCCGATTGTATGCGAAGGCGGAACCGGAGCTGCGGATCGAGCGGGCCGCCGCTCTTCTGGACGCGGGACGACATGCGCGCGCGGTAGACGTCGTCCGAATGTTGAAACCGGACGGCCTCGCATCAGAATTGGACTGCTACGATCTGGCATGTGTCCATGCGCGTGCCGCGGGGGCAGTACGGCACGACCCCACGGTGGAACCGACGAAGAAGAAGCAACTCGTCGCGCAATACTCGGCCCGCGCCGTCGCATGCCTGCGCGCGGCGCATGCCAGGCGTTTCTTCCGCACGGCCACCGGACTCGAGCATCTCAAACACGACCCCGACCTGGATCCCATCCGTGACCTGCCCGTCTTCCAGGCCTTGGTCGCCGAGATTAAACAAGTGCCGGCTGATGCGGCGGGCCCCGGCCCTGATGCGGCCGTTTCGCGATCCAAGTAGAGCCCGGCTGCCGGGCGGAACCTCGAATCAGAACGTGCCCCGTCCATCGCGAGCTGGCGCGGAGCGGCCTCCATTCATTCCCACCCCAAGCTACAGCCTAAGAATCTAATTGGACAGCGCCACTTTTTTTCGCTATTGGTTTGTCAATGCTTGGCTTGTCGGCGTGCGGCCCCCACCCAGCTGGTCTTGTCTGGGTGGAGCCAGTGATTTTGCACTAACCGGCGGCGCACGCGCCGGCCCCCCTCTTCTCCCCGCCCGCCGCTTCGCGGCGGGCGGGGAGAAGAGTTTTTTTT
>CAZSOG010000034.1:0-13384 GCA_964607555.1 uncultured Pirellulaceae bacterium
CATTTGCTTTCCTCACTACATGATACCCGGCCAAGCAGCGACGAACGACAGGCGTCACCCGGTCGCCGCCAATGACGCATCCACTTGATTCTGACCGGGTCGGCGGCTCCGGTGGATGCGCTGGTTATGCATCGCTTTTCGCGAGTTCGGCCGGATGCACGCTGAGATACTCTCGGACTTCCAGTTGCATTCGGTCGATTTCCGCGAGAAAACCTGACACCGATGCGGGGTAGTTTTCAGGGTTCGCTTCAACAGTGCGCAGGTGCGACACCTGACGTTGGAAGTTTGCGACTCGGTCAAGCGTAACGTTCAGTTCTCGATCGTTTGCAATCATGATCGTCCCGCCGAAATTTCTACGATGCCACGTTCAGTTCCATCACGCTTGATTTGCCAATCTTCGATCGCATCCTGTTCTCCGCCGATGGCCGCCATTCGCCGAATCCAGAAGACGCTGGCGCCAAAGTGATTCTGCGCCGTGCCGTGATCGGCGAATAGGAGTCGGGCTTCACCAACGAGCGATCCCATGTCGAAATTATCATCCATGATCATGAAGACGTCCACGTCGTTGGGTCCTGTTTGTTGGTGACGAACGAGCCAAACACGACGATATCGTGCCAAATAACCGGATTGGGACGCGATTCGGTAGATGCGTTCGAGGCGTCGGGCGACCAGTTTTCGGCGGTCAGTACGCTGTCCGAAGTGGGCGACAGTTTCGGCGACCGACGCATTGTGAACGCGGGCCGGTAGATCGCCAGTCTCGTTGATTTCGGGAAGGGGCACGGATCGTTAAGTTGTCAATACTGGTCTAATTATTCTCCTGATCCTAAGTCAACGGGGATGGCTTCACTCTGTTCGCTCGGTTTGCTCCTGTCGAAACGACTTGCTACACAATGGGCAAATACCGGCGTTATTTCTGATTCGGTCCTAGGAATCTAGTGAGGCATTGCCTCCAACCAACTGACGGATTTCCAGGCGGCCACGGCTCGGAGAGCCGCTCTACCTGTGCCGCCCAAAAAGCGACTGGCAGCGCCGCCCGATACCCAGGTGGGCGGCACATGTAGGTCGGTTTTCCAAACCGACCGCGCGCAACCCCAATCACAGGCCCCTGTCCAATTCCCCCACGCCCCATGCGTAGTCCGATGCAAAAACTTGACTCAAGATCAACGAATTTCGACCCATAAGGTCTCTAACGCGGGCTGCCGACGAGTCGGACCGCGGAGCAGTCCGCGGCGGTTGTTGATCGCGCCGCAAGTTCCAGACACCCAAGGTTTACGCAGTCAAATCGCATGGCACGGCTGGCAGTTCATGGCAGGGCATGGTTTCCCCGCGCCCGGCCCGATTGCGACCGACGATGTTAGGGGTGTCTGGGATTTTCCGGCGCTGGATGAAGGCGGACCATCACGAACTCTACAATATGGGACATCTCTTAGAGCGGCCTCGCCATGTTATCAATGCGCAGTTGTCGAGACTGATTTGTCGAGTAAGAACCCGTGCTCGTTCACTTCTTGATGTGGAGAACACTGTCGCCATGGAATGGTGCGCGGAATGTTCTTTTGTCACCTCCCCCCACCAAACCGCTCGTGGCGTTTCTCCCGGTTCGCGGATTGAACCAGTGGTATGAAGCCGTGCCCAGTAGCGCGGTCAAGTCAACAACGACGATGCCGCCTGATGGGTCATAGACCAAGTATTCTCGTCCGGGGTCCGCGAGGCAATAACCCGAATCCGCGATAGATTCATCGGGTCGCATCTTCGCCAAGTCCTCGAATTCTGTTGCAAAGGTCCGGGTTTGGCCCATGGCGGCCCGGATCGGATCCCATTTCGGGTTGATTTCGCCGTAAGCTCCCCATTTCGGTGCATAGGCATTGTACTGATCCATGAGAATAGGGTGGTTTCCCCGCGTGAAAGTCTGCCAGACCCACTTTCGTATCGTGCGCCATGTGTCGTCCGTGGCAACCGCCCACAGGTGATCCACATCGCTGATGACGATCTTGTCACGGAAGGCAGCGGGCCCGCCGTGACGGTAGTCGTACCGGCCGTCCTGCGCACTGGGTGAAATCCAGTCGGCTGGACCGGACTTGAGCAACTTGTTTGTCTCGGCCTTTCGATGGCCCGCCGTGATACCGATGAGATGCTGTTTCGGTTTTCCCGCTTCGTAACTCCTCACGTAGTCGACCATCCCATTCTGCCAGTTCACACAGACCGGGAAATTCGCCTCGTTCATGACCTCCCAAATCAGGTTATCCAGGTCATTAAGTGTATCAACCATTCGTCTTACGAGCAGTCGCTGAATCTCAAGGGCCGCGGGATCTGTCGTGAAAAACGAGTTGCCATTCTCCTGGTCGAAGGCATCTGCAAGCGCTCGATTGATATTATTCGAGGGGTGCCATGCGACTGCCTTCCAGTCTGCCGAAGTTCTGAAACCGTTGAACGAACCGAAGAACATGACAGAGAAGTAGATGCCTCGATCCTGAAGTCGGATGAGCCGATCCCGAAGGTGATCGAAGTAGGACTGGTCGAGTTTGCTCATATCGAATTTTAGTTTACCGTCCGCTGCGTTGCCCGGCCCGGTGCGTTGCCAGGGATAGGTAAGGTATCCGGGATAGGAGAAGCCAACCCAGATTCGGGTGTAATTGTGACCAAAGGACTTGAGGTAATCGATGAAGTCCTCGAAATCACTGTCCGTGAATGGGGCGTTCCGTCCGCCTTCGGTCACGATGTTCCACCAAGCGTGAGAGCCGGTCATATAGATGGCTTTTCCCGAGTCGTCGGTGAAGTACCGCGGATTACTTGGATGCACGCGGAGCACGCCGCCGCCAGGTTTCGACGGCATCGAGACCAACTCCGCGCCAAGCGTGTTCACCGACGCCGTACAACAGAGAATGAGGACGATGCACGACAGCAATTGGCGAGTCTTCATTCGGTTTTCCCTTCAGCTGATTAGATTCTCAGGTTGCAGGATGCGCGCACCGTGCGCGCATGTTAGTAGGTCCCACCTGCCGAGTGGGACCCGGTGCCCAATCATACCGTGTTTCCAAGTCTGGCTCGGCAAGCTCATGGTTACCCACAAATATCCACAAGTTTGGCGAAAACTAGCGGTTTTTCACAACTTTTGTAGGTCTCCATCAGCCACCTTTGCCAGGGAGACCTACTCAATGAAAAAATAGACGCTATTTCCCGGTGTTTTCGCTCCGTTTTGGGCACGAAAATGTGGGTAATCATGAGCTCGGCAAGCCGGACCTACTTGGGTTGCTGGCGAAGTCCGCGTTATGTTCTTAGACTGTACCATGCGCGCACGGCGCGCGCATGTTTTTCCCAAGACCTTGCGCCGCAAACCCTCCAGCCTCCCGCCTTGCGGCCAAAGGCCGCGTTCAGAAGGATGGCCAACTTCCGGAATTACCCAGATTGCCAAAAAGGAGTCAGACGTCATTTTTGAAGAAAAAGAAGCGTGGTTTCGCCACTCCAAGCAAATCGTGCGCATCGTGGTTCTGGCCCTTGTCGCGTGGGGGATTTGGCGCGCCGTGAGCCAGGCACGTGGGGAATTCGCGCGTCATGCGTTCGCGATTTGGCGGGTGGATCCCGGGTGGTTGGTCGCCGGCGGGACCGCGTACGCGCTCGGATTGGCACCCTGCTGGGTATTTTGGCAGCGAACGCTGCGCGCGATGGGCCAGCACCCGCGCTGGCGTGATTCGCTCACCGCCTACTGGATCGGCAATTTGGGTAAGTACGTGCCGGGCAAAGCTATGGTTGTGGTTCTGCGTACCGGCCTGGTGCGTGGCCCACAAGTGGATACCACCGTGGCCGCGACCAGCGTATTCGTGGAAACACTTACTTTCATGGCGATCGGGGCGTTGGTGTCCGCTGTCATCCTGCTGGTTACCAGCCAGAACCCGCTCATGCTGCTGCTGGCTGTCGCGCTGATGGTCTGTGCCGGCGTGCCCACCCTCCCGCCCGTTTTTCGCCGCGTCGTCCGCTGGCTGCAGGTCCGGCGCGCCAATCCCGATATTGACCGGGCAATCGACGGGTTGAATCTGCGCCTGCTCGCGTCCGGATGGGCCTCAATCGCCGTGGGATGGCTATTGCTGGGGGTGAGTCTCCTGGCGACTTTGCGTGCGATGCCCGCCGCCGGAATCCCCGTCGACGTGCCTTGGACCGATTTGCCGTTGTTGACGGCGAGTGTCGGTTTAGCCATGGTCGCGGGCTTTCTCTCACTCGTTCCCGGCGGATTGGGCGTGCGGGATTGGATTCTCATGACCCTGATGGTCCCTCGCTACGGCGCCGCCGCCGCCGTGGTCTCCGCCGTCCTGTTGCGCGTGGTATGGATGCTGTGCGAGCTGCTGATTTCGGGTATCCTGTATGTTGATCGGCGGTGGTGGCGAACGGACTCCGGTCTCGGTTGAGATTAAGATTGAGAGTAAGAGAGTAAGAGTAAGATTAGGAGTAAGATTAAGATTAAGAGATCAGATACAGGGTTGGATTTGAGACGCCACATGGCGAAAAAGACTGAGTTAATATCGATTGTTGTTCCGGTGTTTAACGAGGCGGAGAGTCTCACGGTACTGCACCAGGAGCTGGGCGAAGTAGCCCGTTCGCATGATTACCGCATCGAGATCATCTTCATCGATGATGGTTCGACCGACACATCATGGGATGTCATCGCGCGTTTGGCGCGGAGCGATCCGGACGTCCTGGGAGTGCGGTTTCGGCGCAATTTCGGCAAGGCGGCCGCGTTGCAGGCGGGAGTGGCTGAAGCGTCCGGATCGATCGTGATCACGATGGACGCGGATCTCCAGGACGACCCGCGCGAGATCCCTCGTTTTCTTGAGACGTTGGCGACCCATCCGGAATGGGATTTAGTCAGCGGATGGAAAAAAGTCCGTCACGATCCTTGGCACAAGGTAGGACCATCGCACGTCTTCAATTGGCTGGTCGGCGTCCTGACTGGCGTGCGTCTGCACGACCACAATTGCGGATTCAAGTGTTATCGTCGTGAGGTATTTGACGAAGTGCGTCTGTACGGCGAGCGGCACCGATTCGTTCCCGTCCTGGCCGCGGCGCGTGGGTTCCGGGCCGGGGAGATCGAAGTCAACCACCGTGCCCGCCAATTCGGGCACTCGAAGTACGGTCTTTCGCGTATTGTCAAAGGGTTTCTGGATCTATTGACCGTCCGTTTCGTGACCGGGTTCGGACTCAGGCCGCAGCATGTCCTGGGATCGCTTGGTTTGCTTTGTTTTCTGGTGGGTGGCGCGGGCGTCGTGATGCTGACCGGCTGGTGGGTCATATCACGACTCGTTGATTCGATGACCGTTATCGAATTGCACAAGCGGGCCATATTCTACTATTCCATGGTCGCGGTACTACTTGGGGCCCAGTTCATCACCATGGGGTTTCTCGCCGGCCTGATGACCGATTATCATGCTCAAGATAAACGACCCTATTCCGTCAAGCGACGCATTGGCCGACGCCGAAATGAACAGGCGTCCGCGCCGGTCAATGATCCCGACTAGCTACCCACTTGGCCATCCACTCCAACCGTACGCGTGCCCTCCCATTTGAATGGTTGCCCGCCCCATGCCCGAACCGACGCTATCCGCATTCTCAGGTCTCCCTCCAGAGCCCGTTTCACGCGCCAACGAAGTTTACCGTTGGGTCTGTTGGCTGATGATCACGGCCAGCGTGGCGGTGATGGTTGGCCGCGTTTTGCGCGTGCGCGCGACCACGGGTGAGACGCCGATGTTGAGTGCGAATGACCGCAGCCGCTGGTGCACCGTGCGGGCGCTGGTCGAAAACGGAACTTACGCGATCGACTCGATCATTCGTGAGAAGCACCCGCGTACTCATCGTCGATACTGGTCGACGATTGATCGAGTACGGCATCGGGGCCCGGACGGCAAGGAGCACGATTACTCGAGCAAGCCGACGCTCTTTCCGACAATGTTGGCTGGAGAGTACTGGGTGTTTCACCAGTTAACCGGCGCCACGCTGGCGCACGATCCATTTTTCGTGATGCGTTGGATGTTGGTTCTGACCAACATCCTCCCGCTGATACTCTATTTCGCGGTTCTCATGCGACTGGTCGAGCAACTAGCGGCGACCGTGGCGGCCCGTTTGTACGTGATGACGGCGGCGATCTGGGCGACTTATCTAACAACGTTCGCGGTCACGCTGAACAACCATGTCCCGGCCGCGATCTCGGTGTTGCTGACCGTGGCGCTCGTCCTCCGTATCTGGCGCGGCGCGCGCTGTGGCTGGTGGTATTTCGCGGGGGCTGGTTTGTGCAGCGGTTTCGCCGTGGCCAATGAGCTGCCCGCATTGTCGTTTTTTGCGCTGGTGGGCGCGGCCCTGCTGTGGAAGGCACCACGCATGACGGTCATCGCCTTCGTGCCGGCGGCCGCGGTCGTCGCCACAGGTTTCTTCGCGACCAATTTCTTGGCGCATGGAACGTGGACCCCACCCTACGCGCACCGGCATGACGGTGCCATCGTCGCGCGCTTGCCCGCGACAATGTCCGCCAATCTCGATCGAGAACACCTGTCGGACACGCTGCGCGCGACACTGAACAAGGCGTCCATCATTCTGTCCGCGCAAGCCATGGTTATTCGAGATATCCCCGGATCACGGTGGGAGATTTGGGATCGCGTTGGACACAAGCGGTTCGCGCTGGCCGGCGGTGGGCCGTCGATCGAAGTGCGACTCTGGGATAACTGGTATGACTACGCGGGCTCATATTGGCGCAAAAGGCAGGGGGTCGACCGCGGGGAGGCGTCGCGCGGCCGCTACGCGTGGCATGTCCTGCTGGGACACCACGGCGTGTTCTCCCTGACACCCATCTGGCTAATTGCCGTGATTGGTTGCGTGATGCTGGCGCGGCGGCATCAGGCAGGGTGGTGGGAATTTGCCCTCATGGTCGCGGTGGTGACCGTCGTCTGCTTTGCGTTTTACATCGCCAGGCCCGTCGCGGATCGAAACTACGGGGGCGTCACGAGCGGGTTTCGGTGGATGTTCTGGTTCACGCCGCTTTGGCTGCTTTGTTGTGTGCCAGCCGCCGATTGGATACTGAGTACGCGCTGGGGGCGCGGGATCGCACTGATCTTGCTGTTGGTCAGCGGGGTTTCGGCCACCTACGGATTCGCGAACCCGTGGATCCACCCCTGGCTGTTCGATTATGGAACCTATATGGGATGGTGGCACTACTGAGTTATTTTTTCCCGGTCGACCGACCGCGGCCCATGTCCGGCCCGATTTTTCTCGAATCGAGCTTGCAATAGAACACTAATCCGGGCATGATACCCGCCCCGTGGGTCGTTGTACGACTTCTGACGCAAGAAGACCCGCTGTTTTGTGCAACAATGGCAAGGAGGCCATTTCATGCGTGCGCTGCCAACCACTGTCCGCCTGACGTCGATTTTGTTTACCGTTTGTTGCCTGACTCTGTCCGGCTGTGGCGACAAACAGGCCGCCACGCCCGCCGCGAGTATCCCGTCCAACGCGACGGTGGCGGACACGTCACGCATGGCGAACCGGGACGATGCCGAGCCGGTGCAGTTGACCAGCACGTCCGGTGCCGACAGTTCGCTCCTGCAAACCGCGGAAACCCATCGACCAGAGATCCTGATAACCACGTCATTCGGCGAGATTCGCTTGCGTCTGGAACCTGACAAGGCACCGCGCACGGTCGAGAACTTCCTGTATAACTACGTGGAACGTGCGTTTTACGACCATACGATCGTCCATTACGTCGATGCCGGCTTCATGGTCGCCGCCGGCGGCTATGACGAACATCGCGAATTCAAGCAGCCACGGACACCCATCATCTGCGAAGCCAATAACGGACTGCTCAACCGCAAAGGGACCGTAGCGATGGCCCATCATCCGGATGATGTGCACAGTGCCACAAGCCAGTTCTTCATCAATCTGGCCGATAATCCGGGGCTGGACTACCAACCGAGCGACGCCGGACAGGTAAACGGGTATTGTGTCTTCGGCGAAGTCATCGCGGGGATGGACGTGGTCGAGAAGATCGCGGCGGTCCCGGTCCACGACGAAGCCGAGTTTCCCAAGACGCCGGTCAAACCGGTCGTGATCCAGTCGGTGCGGCGCGTGAAGTAGATCCCCCACGTAGCGTCAGTCACTCGTCCGAATATGCCCACTCAATAGCGTCTTGCAGCTGGGCTTGAGTGTAAATTCGATCCGTCGGTTTCCGGTAGTATTTGACCACGCGGGTTTTTCCCGACCCCGTTTTGGGCAAAAGATGGACCAGGTCAGGTACGGCGCGTGGCGTTTTCCAGGCCGCATAGCGTGCCCCGTCCGGCAACCGGATCAACTGTCGCACCATCGCGGGTCCGCCCGCCACTTCCGTCACTCGGTCCAGGCGATCGTAGATCAGCCGCTGACCGGCCACCGCGCGCATGAAACGCCGGCCCCTGCTCGTCCGAAACGCCTGGACGAGCGGGTGGGAATCGGGCAGTGTGTCTTGTACCAACTCCCGTGAATACGGCACGTTCCAACCCTTTTCGCGGAACATCGCCAGCACGGCTTTCGTATCGTGTTGCGAAATCAAATCGCCCGGCTTATGACCCGTTTTACGAGCAAAATAGGAGTCGACGATTCGTTGAATCTGCGTTTCCGTCGGACTCGACGCCGGCAGCTGGCCGGCACTGACCGTGATCAGGATTCCAAAACTCAGAACCGCGGAGATTCCCAGTCGGTTCACGGACCGGACGCCCGCCTTGCGTACGTGTAACATTGTCCACCTGTTTTCGTGCAGTCCAGAACAAAAATACGGCCCAATCTTGAATCTTGGAACTCGCCATGTCTGGTATCGGCCGGATCGAGGGCTGCGGAGCCAGCTTTTTGGCTTGGCTGGCACTTCCCGAACAACCACGACAATTACCCGACCGTGCCGTGGTTTTTGGCAAAACGGACGCCACACCGTTGAGATTTGGGTCGCTTTCGATTACACTATGAGCTCTTGGAGCTGCTTGGAGCTTTTCATTTCGTGGCACACGGTAGGTAGGAGACCCCGTCATGTCGAGAGCCACTTTTTTTCTACGTGAATGCCCAACGTGCGGTCGCCGTCTGCAGATCCGGGTTCAGTACCTGGGGCGAACGGTGTGCTGTACGCATTGCCATGGCAGTTTCGTGGCTCACGATCCGATGATGGAGACGCCGGCACCCGATCCTCACTACGAGGTGCTGCAACGTGCCGACCAGTTGCTCTCTCAACAAGAGGCCTTGCGGACGCACCCAAAGTAAGGATCCGATGAGGTCTATTTGGCATGCCACGGCACCCCAATCAGGGTGCTGCGGCGGGTTGGCAAACCCGCTGGAGATCGGCGAAGAAGTCCGGATACGTTTTTCGCGTGCACTCTGGATCTTGGATGCGCACGCCCGGCACTTTCAGTCCAATCAACGCCAGGCTCATCGCCATTCGATGGTCATCATAGGTTGCCAACTGGGCACCGTGAAGGGGCCGCGGCGTGATCTGCAGACCGTCATTGGTTTCGACAACTTTGGCGCCGACTTTTCTGAGTTCGCGCGCCAGGTCGCCGATACGATCGGTTTCTTTGTAGCGGATATGGGCGACTCCACGAATGGTGGTCGGTCCGGCCGCGAACAAGGCGACGGCCGCGAGTGTCTGCACCGTGTCGCTCATGCTGTTCATATCGACATCGATACCGTGTAAAGCCCGTCCCGCGACGGTGATTCGATCGGCCGATCGCGTGACGGCACATCCCATCTGCTCCAGGCAATCGCAGAACGCCACGTCACCCTGCACTGATTTGGTGCCCAATCCGTTGACCGTTACCTGGCCGCCGGCGATCGCGGCCGCCGCCCAGAAATAACTGGCGGCCGACGCGTCCGGCTCGATCTGGTAGTCGACGCTCCGATAGGTGGACGGCGCATCGATTGAAAACCGGTGCATCGCGCGATGCGCGACCGGCACGCCAAACCGCTCCATCACACGCAGCGTCATCTCAACGTACGGTTGCGACACCAGCGGCCCATCGACCTCAAGCACGACCGGGCGGCGTGCGTAGGGCGCGGCCATCAGCAGACCGCTGAGGAATTGGCTGGATATATTGCCACGGACGCGCGCGCTGCCGCCGGCCAGGCCGGCGGCAGCGATGTGGATCGGCGGATATCCCGGTAGGCCCTCACTCCGGACCTTCGCGCCAAGCTGACGCAGTGCGTCAAGCAAATCACCGATCGGTCGCTCGTGCATGCGCGGCACGCCCGACAACCGGTACGTGCCGTCGCTGGTTGCCAGTGCCGCCGCGAGAAATCGCATGGTCGTGCCGCTGTTCGCCACGAACAGATCCGCTTTCTTGACGGGGAACGCGCCCGCGCAGCCCGTGATGCATGCCGCCGTGGCTGCATCCGAGGTGACACGTAATCCGAGTTGGTTCAGGGCCGCGCGCATGACGCGTGTGTCGTCGCTGTCCAACGTTCCGCGGAGGTTCGAGACGCCGTCAGCCAGCGCGGCACAAACGAATGCCCGATTCGTGATGCTCTTGGAACCGGGCGGCCGCACGCTGGCCTGCAATGGGCCCGCCGTCGCTATGGAGATCACATTAGACAAAATGAGTGCTCCTTGCGGTTTTAGATTCTCAGAGGCTGTTACAAAACCTGGTTTCAGATATGTACGATGGACGTCCACGTCCGTCGAAGAAGCGGATAAACACTCTGCCGAGGCAGTTTTGTTACAGGTTCTTAGAATCTAGCCGCGTTTGCGGAGTGGCTTGTAGATCTCGATCGCGGTCCCGAGCGCCACATCGGCGGCGTTCGTCAACGTTTCGCTGAGTGTTGGGTGAGGGTGAATCGTATTGCCCAGCGTGGCTACGTCGCAGCCGGTCCCGAGCGCCAATGCCGCCTCGCCGATTAGCTCACCCGCGCCGACACCGACAATGCCACACCCAAGCAACCGTTTTGTCGCCGGATCGAATAGCCACTTGGTAAGCCCGTCCGGACGCCCCATGCTGTGCGCACGCCCACTCGCGGCCCAGGGGTAAACCGCGGTCTGGAATTCGATCGACTCCGCCCGCGCCGTCTGTTCCGTCAATCCGACCCAGGCAAGTTCCGGGTCGGTGAAGACGACCGCCGGAACGGCCGGGACGCGCGACTCAGCCCGCTGATCCGTCAACGCCGCGACCGCGATTTTTGCTTGATGAGTGGCTTTGTGGGCAAGCATCGGCTGGCCAGCCACATCACCCACCGCCAGGATCCGCGTGTCGGTGGTGAACTGCCGGCTGTCACACGTCAGGAAACCACGCGTGTCCAGCGTGACCGCCGTATTCTCGAGTCCCAATCCGGTGGTGACCGGCTGCCGCCCAACCGCGATCAGGACCGCGTCGAAGCGCTCCGTTCGGCCTCCGTCCGGACATTCCAATTCGGCCTGCACGCCATTATCCACGTCAGCCAAGCACGCGACCCGCGTCCCCAGCGCGATGCGTTTCTCCAGGAGTGTGTCCAGCCGTCGCGCCAACGGTCGAACCAGATCGCGATCCACGCCCGGCAGCAACCCATCGGTCAACTCGACCACCGAAACCCGGCTACCTAGCCGCGCGTAAACGGTTCCCAATTCCAAACCAATGTAGCCACCGCCGACCACCAGCAGCGACTCGGGAACGCGGTTCAGTTCGAGCGCCCGCCCGGACGTCCAGACACGCGGTGAATCGACTTTCAGTGCGGCCGGGATCACCGGTCGCGAACCGGTGGCGATGACCGCATGATCGAAAGTAATCCGGCCATCGGGTCGTAGCGAATCGTCCTCGCCATGCAGCACCATCGTGGTTGAATCCGCGAATTGGCCGTGTGCTGCAATCACCTTCACGTTGCGGCGTTTGGCTAGTTGGACTAGACCACCGGACAGTGTTGTGACCAGCTTCTCCTTGCGCGCACGGAGCTTGTCAAGTTGAATCTCAACGTTGGTATAATCCACGCCCCAGCCGTCGGCGCGCAGGCGTGCCAACTCGGAAATCGTATGCGCCACATGGAGGAGCGCTTTGGAGGGAATGCAACCTTGCAGGAGGCATGTGCCCCCCAAACGCGCGTTTTGCTCGACCAGGGTGACGTCCATTCCGGCGTCCGCGGCGAGAAACGCAGCCGCATAGCCGCCGGGGCCGCCCCCCAGGACCAATAGCTGTGTATGCATCATTGCTCAAACTAGTGCGTGGCAGGCTACCGGTGTCAGCGTGACAGGAATTCAACGACCATGTTGACGTCGACCGGCAGGCTGATATCCTCCGGTCCCGGCTCGCCCTGCATGGTGGCCCGCAGCGTCTCCGTATCCAACGTGATCCAGTCGGGCGTATCGCCGCGTCCCTGCGTGGCGAGGCCACGGTACAGCTCCAACAGGTTTGGCCGGCGGCGGACGGTGATCACGTCCCCGGAACGTAGCACATAGGATGGCTTGGTGACCTTGATCCCATTGACCTGGAAGTGCCCGTGGACGATACCTTGTCGGGCCTGCGGCCGCGTGTGAGTGAACCCCGCGCGGCGCACGACATTGTCCAGTCGCTGCTCGCACATCAGCAGCAACAGTTGGCCCGTGTTGCCCTTCTTGCGCGACACCATGTCAAAATAACGCCGCAATTGCCGTTCACCCAGTCCATAATAGTGCTTGATCTTCTGCTTTTCCTTCAGGGCCAACCCATAGTTGGACGGTCGTCGTTGGCGCGTGTGCATGCCCGGCGGATTGTCGCGGCGGTCCATGGCGCGAACCGCCCCGCCGCTCTCGTAGATCATGGTTCCCAATCGACGATTGATCCGCGCTTTTGGACCTGTGTAGTGCCCCATCTGGGCGTCTCCTTTAACCAATGCTTGAACCCGCCGGGCTCGGGACACCCGGTGAACACAGCCCCCAAGGCCGCCACCGCGTGTGCCGATCGCTCTCCGGCTCGAAATGTCCTGGCAAATGAACCCACTATCTTGACGAATCGGGCGCCGCTGGGCAAGGCCCGGTCCCGAGCAATTGCCCATCGGACGCCAGAACATCGGTCCGAATAGCCTGGATGGAGGCGGGCAGGACCGCGTGGCGGATCGGCGTGGATTCCCCCGCGATTCGTTGGGCGACACAGGTAGAGCGGTTCTCCGAACCGCTCGCGCGCCGCCCGTGCCGCCCGTTGTGTGCCCCCCAGCCCTGAACGGCACCGGCACCCGAGAGGCCCTTTCGGAGAGAGGACCTAGCACGCCACCCAGCCGGCCTCCGGCGGATCAAGCACGTTTCTCTTAGTGCGGATGGCCCGCAACCCACAAGGGAGTACGCCCTCCTTAGGTCGCGCTCCCATGGTTCGAAGCGAACAACGGGAGCGCTGCGGAACATAGGCGTACTCCCTTGTGGGTTCTTGTGGGTTGCGGGCCTGCCGCATTACGGGGGCGGCACGCA
>CAZSOG010000035.1:0-13350 GCA_964607555.1 uncultured Pirellulaceae bacterium
CGGTTTCGTGAGGTACTCGATCGCACCGTGCTCAAGCGCCTCAACGGCGGTCCGTGGCGCGGCCGGCGGCGCGGATCCACGTGTTCCCGCCGGCGTCCCGCGCCATTGGATTGATGTGACGTTCCAAAACAGCTATACTGATCGATCATGCGCGGCAGGCTGAAGGCCGTTGGCGCAACTGAAGAGCGGGAGGTCGCGATGCCGGTCGCGCGTGTGAGACGCGTCGGGAATCGGTAAACAAGGAACCGGCCAGGAACCTTGCAAGCAATAACCGACATCGCCCGGATCGTGGTTCAAAACAAATTCCACGCGAACGTTGTTTTTGGAGGCAAGTCACATGAAACACGGGAACCTGGTCCCTAACCGACGTGCGGCGTGTGTACGTGGTTTTTCCATGAACGAAACGCTGCCAACCGTTGCTTCGCCTAACTCCCGTCTCCGGAATCCAGTTTCGTGGCCGCACCTTGTTCGTCGGACACTGATCGGTGTCTTGGCAGTGTTCTGGTCATCCACTTGCGTGGCGCACAGCCCGGCACAGAGCCATCCGAAGACGGACGGAAACGTCGCGCCGACGCCGGCTCGCGAACAACGCATCCCCGCGCGACAACTCAATTCAGGGTTGTTGGTCGACGTTGGCAAGGCCGCCACGGCACTCGGCTGGGAAGCAGAAGTCGTGACGCCGGGAAAGCTGCTCACCCTGTGCCGCGTTGGCGATCAGCATATGTGTATTCCAATTCGTCTTGACGCAACCGCGTTTCGCGCGACATCGGATGGCATGTTCGTCGACGCGGAAACCGTCGCGCGGGCACTGAGAATCCAGTTTGGCGATTATAAGGATGGCGCGGTCGCGTTGGTCCCTCGCACGGACGCATCCGCCGCGGAGGATGCAATTCCCGCGTACAATGCCGATTGGGGCCCAGGCCGCGGTTTCCGCGTCGGCCAAACGGTTCCCGACATTCCGCTGATCGATCTTCAGGGCCACGAAGTCCGCTTTTCCAAGTTCCTTGGCAAACGGTATATCGTCTACTGCTGGGCAAGTTGGTGATTCTGTCGCTATAACCTGCCCGTGTGGCAGAAAAAGTTCGAACAGTACCGGAACGCCGGGTTCACGGTCGTCGGCATCGCCCTTGATGCCGAAGGCGTCGGGCCCGCGAAGATCTACTACGACAAATATGGCGTCACTTTTCCGGCGTTGGTTGACCCGAATTACGCGACGGGATTCACGGCTGTTCCGAAGACTTTTTTTGTCGACGAACATGGCGTCGTGCAACCGGTCGACAAATGGGAGCAGCGTCTAAAGCCGAAGGACGAGTTGGCCCCGGTAACCAATGAAATCCGGTCGCGATGGACCGCGCCGGACACGCGCCTCGATCCACGGGAAATCGCCCGGCTCGTCGCCGTGCTGGGGGATGATCCAAAGAACCTCACCGTGGCCGTCGACCTTGCATCTCGATACTTGGACTTGAAGCTTCCTCAAGAAGCCGCCGGCGTCCTGCGACCAGCAATCCAGCAGTACGACCCGCGCGACGTCGCGGTGTCCAATGACCAAGACTTGTCGCGTCTTCTCGGCCAGGCGTACTTTCAACTGTCCCGGGCATCCGAAAAAAACCGGGACGCCCGGGTCAAGTATGCCACGCTCTCCTTCTATTTGAATCCGACCGTTGGGTACGGCAAGCAAATCGCCCGGATCATCGCCCCGGATAAGTTTGACCACCGCCCCAAAGGCGACTTCGATAATCAGTTTCGCGAGGCGACACTGCGGCGTCTGCGACGTGACCGGAAAGCGTGGCTTCAGGGCAATACAAGCCGTGGTTGACCAATGATTCACGGCGTGGTTCGCGCGTCGCGCTGGACAACCGTATTACCGAATCACTAGTTTTCGAGTGCGATTTCATTTCCCGCGCGTGTCGCAAGGGCGCGCCATGGGGCCAACTGAATCGTATTCGTGATCCATCGTACGTGCCCGTCGACGAAGACGACTTGCACGCCGCCGGGATGGTAACTGCGTGATGTCACGATCGCATAAGTAGCATGTCCCGCCGCGCCGTGCCGACCTTCTTGCCATGAATTATAGTCGACATCCATGGTCTTCTCGCCGTGCTGTATCCGAATGGCACTGTTCGGGGGTAATGTCGCCGTGAATCCGGTGTGATGAACGCGGCCGTCGGGCCACTCGGTGTGACCTGTCGTCTTGTATTGAACGCCCGACCGTGCGATCTGCTCGGCCGCCGCCACGCTGTCGGGCCGCGCGGTCGTCGGTGGGCCGCCGTTGCGGGTATAGGGCTGCCATGCCTTGACTTCGGCGGCCAGTAACGTGTTGCTGGTGCCGTCCTGCACGGCGCCCATCGCCAAGTGGCTGTTCGGAAAAAACATGCCGTCTCCGCCGCGGCGGCGCGCCGGATCATAGACAAACCACGTGCCTAAGTTGAAGCCGTATGTGGTGGGAAAAAGGTGTACCTTGCCGGCGCCCGGATCGCGCACGCGGCGCGCCCCAGGGTCGCTCGGACAAGCAAAGACGGGAACCTTCAAACGGTCGATGGCCGCCTGATGATCCCACGCGATCTGAATGTTGACCTTGCTGTACAAGTTGCCTTGTTCCAGAAACGGCAAGATTCGCCCATGCACGCCCCACGACCCGTTGTTGGTGGTCAACGGCGCTCCAAAGTCAATGATGGCACTCGCCGGAAAATGCCGAAAAGTCGCCTCATAGTTGAGCGTGGCGAGACCGATCTGCTTCAAATTGTTCGCGCACTGTGCGCGGCGTGCCGCCTCGCGCGCCGCTTGCACCGCCGGTAGCAATAATCCGATCAAAATCCCGATGACCGCCAGAACAACCAACAACTCGACCAGCGTGAAACCAGGGCGTCGCCTCATGCGATCTCCTTCCTCTTTCCTGATATTCTACAGGCGGTTAGGTTCGTCCGACTGGATAGTAAATTGACGCGGTCCGTTCTCCCGCTGGTCGAACTAGCACAGGACATTTCAAAGTGGCGGCGGCATAGTATGGCTCATTTGTGGTCCCGGCTTCCAGGTAAGAGCAACTGGCGTTCCACGCCCAGATTCTCCATCAGATTCTTACCCTGCCACATGCGCGCACCGTGCGCGCATGTTTCGAAGCGAACCACGGGAGCGCTGCGGAACAAGGGCGTACTCCCTTGTGGGTTGCGGGCCGCCCGCATTAGCAATTCGGTTTTGCCGGCCATCGACGTCGTGTGCTGGCCTCGAGTGCCACTTTTTTCACCCCGCGGTGGTGAATCGCGCGCCACTAGCATCGGGACTTGCCGAACCTCATTTGCTTGCCGTGTTTGCCCCAGTGCCCCAGATTCACCGGCAAGCCGCGTTTGACCGGCGCGCCGGAGGTGGGAATAAGGTCACGGGCAAAATAGAATAAACAAACGGCGGGTGGTCTAACGATGTTAACCAAGGCGCCGGTGGTAAGGGTCCTGCTTGAACCAATGGGGGGCATGGGGCCCCTGTCACGCCGCCGCGATCGGTGAGTTCCGGGCTGCCGGAGATCGACTGCGGGATGGCCACGCAATGGGACTGGATTTTTTGTCGCCGGAAACGGGTGGGCCACGACCACACCGCTCTTGTCCTTTCGAATCAAGCAAGTCAATCGACAACTTAGACGTCGGGTCGCGCACATGCAGCAATTACGCATGGCATGGAAATGGACCGTCGTCGCGGCATGGATGGTCGCGTTGAGCTTGATGTGCGCGCCGGCGGAGCCGGCGGCGCGGGCCGATGAAGTGGCACTGTTGGCGGCGGATTCGGCCGCCGCGACCGCTCGTTTCGACCTGATCGCGGCGGCCCGGCACGAAATCGACCTTGCCTACTTCATCGTCGACGACGATTCATTTTCATCGGCGTTCCTCGAGGCACTGCGGAAAGCCGCGCGCCGTGGCGTGCGAGTGCGCATGGTCGTGGATGGTTTTGGCAGCGTGCTTCCCCTCCAGACGCAGGCGGCACTGGTCGGCAGTGGCATCGAACTGCGTGAATATCATCAGCCGCGTCTCCTGCTGCCCAACTCGATCACGAACCGGCTGCACGACAAGTACCTGGCGCGCGACCGCGTGGAGATCATCGTTGGTGGCCGGAACATTAAAGACTCGTATTTCGGCCGCGCGCCGGCGGGCCACCGCAACTACTTGGATCTGGACCTTCGGATTCGCGGGCAAGTCGCGACGAATTCCAAACAATACTTCGACGCCCTCTGGAATAGCCCCGAAGTCCGACCGATCACGCCAGGCAGGTTCTTGTCGCGCAGTGCCCCGCAACTCATGAACTCGTTGCGTCTCCGCTGGGCACCAGCGGTCGCCCGGCAAGGGCCGGTCGAAATTGCGTTGAGCGACACCGCGCCCGTGTTTGCCCCGTTGACGATCCCATCGAATCGGATACAGTTCATCTACGATCCGGCCGGTCGCAAAGACAACCAGGGGGGAGTTCAAGCCAACGTGTGTCGTTTGCTGAATTCTGCGCGGCAGTCGATTGTCCTGGAAACGCCCTATTTCGTGCCAACCGGACAATTCGACCGTGTCCTGCGCGGTGCGCTGGAACGTCACGTGCGCGTCATTGTCCTGACCAATTCGCTGGAGACCACGGACCACCAGATCGTCTACCCGGCCTATCGTGATCGCGTCGCGCGCTACCTGAACGACGGGGCGGAGATCTGGGAATACCACGGACCGGATACTCTGCATGCCAAGATGATCGTCGTCGACCAACGTATCGCCGCGGTCACCAGTTTCAACTTCGATCCACGGTCGGCCAACCTGGATACGCAGACCGGCATCGTCATTCACGACCGGCGGTTCGCCAACCAGGTGCTGCATACGGCGCAACCCCATTTCGACGCCGCGGTGCCGGTCAATCGAGTCGAAACGCAGTTGCAACCCGCCTCAACCAAAGCGGCTTCAGCCTGGCCACGCCGTGCCGGTACGAACCTCGGCCCACTGCGTCTGCAAGCGCTACGCATGGTCTCGCGCGCCATCGTACCGCACCTGTAGCGGTCGCAACGGTGTTATCGCAGTGAGCGCACGGACGCACGCCAATCGATTGTGCACTTGCTCGCCCCTGGCCGCCGCTATTCTTCGCGAGTGCAGTATTCGCCTCGCCCTCTGCATCAGGGCGGATGCGGCTGTCTCGAACCTCCTCCGAAGCACACGACGCGAAAGAAACGCGGCAAACGGAAACGAGGAGGAATCTGAGCGATCGCGATCAAACTAACATTTGGTCGCAAACGTAGGGGCCGGGACTCCTATCTGGGACTCGTGTTGGTCGTCAACCTGTAGTGAACAAAGCCCGCGAAGCCCAAGCCCCGGCACTTGACATGCCGCATTGAAGTGACTACAATGACTACATGATTACCAATCTACGCGAAGCAAAAAGCAAGCTCAGCCAATTGGTACAACTCGCGGCAGAAGGCGAGGAAGTCGTCATTACCGTCCGCGGGCGGCCCATGGCGCGTCTGACGAGCGTTGTTCCAAGAAAATCGCAAGCCGTCGCCCGGAAAGAATGGGCGAGTGAATTGTCCGCGGCTGCCGACGCGGCGCGCGTCGGTCAGCCTAAGTCTACGCGGCAACAGTTTTGGGACGAACTGCGTGAGGAGCGGTTGTGATTCATGGCCAACGCGATTTACTGGGACACCTCGGCGCTGATCAAGTTGTATGCTCCTGAGCCTGATTCCGGCGACTACCTGCGGCTTTTCATTCAGCAACCGGAAAACCTGGCCATCAGTTTTCTTCACCGAGTCGAGCTATATTTCGCCTTGTGCGGCAAGGAATCGAGGGGCGACATTATAGCCGGTTCTGCCAGACGTCTGTTCGAACTTTTCGAGCGGCATGTCAGTACTGGACGTTACTATCTCATCCCTTGGGGCGAAGACGTTGCATTGGAATCGCGGCTATTGCTTGACGCGTTTTTGAACGCAACGCCGCCCGTCATGCTTCGGTCTCTCGATGGATTGCATTTAGGGGCGCTGCGCGCGGCGAAGATACAAAGTGTTGTGACGGCCGACATGAGAATGCGCGACGCCGCCCGGATCGCGGCCATTGGTGTAATCGAGCCGTAGACCAAATTGAATCTCCAACGACCCGGCAGTCCCACGCCGCCCGATGTTGGCAGTGAATACCCCGGGACCCGATCCCATGTTTCCTCGGTCTAAGGCCATTTGATGCGTTCGTACAGCGCTCGCAACCGCCTCCCGCGAACCTGGTTCACCAGCTCCACATAGGCAACGCGTCCATTCAAATGCGAACGAAAATCGGGGATATCAGCACGGTTTTGATTGTCTGGTCCACGCGTCGCACAGTTGTACAAGATCGCCTTTAATCGGTCGAACTCGCGACGGTCGATGTTGATGTGCCGGTTTAGCGTGAGCCCTACAGCCGCTTGACGCATCGATTGTCCCATCACCCGAGTCTTGCGTGCATTGAGTTGAAACCCCTCGTCCAGGACGATGGCGCTGATCGTGGCCAGCAGCCGATGACGCGAACGCCGCAACGCGGCGGGACCAGAGAATAGCAAGTCGTCCGCATAACGCGTGTAGCGAGCTCCGAGCGTGCAGGCCAACCCAAACAACCGGCAGTCCAGCCGGTAGGCGGCCAGATTCGCTAGCGCGGGCGACGTCGGCGTGCCCTGCGGCAAGTGGATACGGCCCAGCATCCGTTCGTGGCGCCGGCGATCGTCTCGCGTCCCGTATTGAGGAAAACTCTGCCAGACGTCGTCCGGCACCAAGTTCGTGCATAGCGAGGCCAGCAGCGATGCTACTTCGAACGGATACCCGGCAGTGCGAAAGATACCACGGACACGTGGCAGTGTGATGGAAGGAAAGAAATCTCGTAAGTCCGTGCGCACCACGACGGCCTGCCCCACGTGTGGTTTCGCGAAACTTCTATTCGATCGGTCGCGGCAGAATCCGTGCGCACACCCATGTGCCGGGATCTCATCCAGGATGTACCGCAAGATCCTGCGTTGGGCCATTTTCAGACGCCACTTCGGGACCTCAATCAACCGCGCCGACCCGGCGACACGTTTGGCTTGCCAGTAGTAGGAATAGTGGCGCAAAGGGCCAGGCGGCAGCGTGCGCTGCCGGTTGTGCCGATCCGCGAACCAGTTGAGTTGTCGGAGCGTGGTGCCAAGGAATTCGGCAAGCTCGTCCACCGTCGCGATTGAGGGTACCTTCCAGGATGCGGGCGGCCCAGGCGGCAGCGTCATCGTCGCCGGTGGTGAGGACTCGAAATCAACGGTTAATGCGATCGGCAATGTGTGGCAGGCGTGCAGAAATGTCTCATCCTGCAAAAGAAATCGCTCGACCTCTTCCCCGCTGGGGGAGAAATCGTCGGGAAACTCGTCGACCAATCGCTTGGCCAGAAACTGGAGCCACCGCCAGCGACGGCCAAACAGCTGCGCACCGCGATCAATCAGTTCGCGTGACTCCCACGGCCCGTAAACAAGCGTTCGCGCAAGATGATGTGCGACGAACCCTGGATTGAACATGGCTGACAGCCCTTCTGAATGATGCGGCGACGGCCTCTCCAACCAGTCTCGTCGGGCGTGAGCGATTATGCGCAGCGCGCATTGCAGCTCACGCAACGCAGCACGGAACGTGGAACACTTCCCCTGGGGTAACCTCAGAGACGCGGCGTGTTCGGTTTAACAACTCGCACATCGCCGCAACTTGGAAAGGGCCGCCGCCGCACTTCTAGCTTTGCCCTCCGCGCGATCATTGTCAACTAGACCGAGCCAAAAGTTCTGGATCCGTGTGCGCGGAAAGCCGTGGGCGAGGTGTGGGCCGCCCTCGTTTGTTATCTCGTAGCCGTTCACTCTTCCTCTTAATCTTAATCTTAATCTTAATCTTAATCCTACTCCCGATCGACATGACGTGTCACGTTACGGGACCGTTCCCCTGTTTCGTGGGAGCTGAATATCTCATTTGAGATAATTGAAGACAAATCCATGCGACTTTTCAGCGCAGGCGGTACCGCCCGCATTCGCTCCGTCGATGTTTGGGAAATGGGCTCGATCTGGCAACGACCGGCCGAGAGCCGTTCTTGAAGATTCGTTTGCCAGACATCCGACAATGTGCCAATGTCGTGATGCGCTCGCATGCACCGCAGACAAGACGTTCGCACGTAACCCGCATGCCGCGTCTGGCGTTTTGTGGCCGATCATGGTTGAAACCGGTTCTGGGACAGGTTCATAGTTCATTTCCGGAGTTCTTCCTCGTGCGGGAGGTTATGAACGGGTCGCGGCTCCGCGCGCGGGACCAGCGCGATGGATACCTGCATGGCAAACACGCAGTCGCAACCGGTGGAAGCCTCGGGCATGAGCACCAACCCACCCACCGGAATGTCGTTGAGCCAGCAGGAAGGGCGACTGATCGAGGACGTCCAGAAGGTCTGCCCGCTGACGGTATCGTAGGCCTGCGAGCCCATGTTGCGGAAGAACAGCGTGGTGCGTGAACCGGTCATGACGCCACAGCCCTTGCTGCCGCGAAAACGCGGTGTCTCGGTGCACTTTCCAGTCGCCATGTCAAATGTGAAGAGCCGGCCTCCCGTGCGCATCGAGAGGTAAGCTTTGTCGCCCATGATCACGGCGGGCTGGATGTTCACCCCGTGCTTGTAGCCCTCCTTACCGCCGACAACGGCAGTGCTCCAACGCTCCGAACCGTCCCGCGCGTCAAACAGCCGCAATTGGTAGTAGTTCTTCTGCCTGTCCGTCTCCGGACCTTCGAAAGGTGTATTGGCCGACGTCACGGTTAGCAACGCGTCATCGGTGCACGAGAGGTAGAAGACCTCCTCACCCTTCGAGTCCAACGGCTTGTCCCACTGCTTCACCCCGGTCTTCAAATCCAAGGCCACCAGAAACGCGTCTTTTTCGAAGAACTCACGCAGGAAGATGATGCCTTGCTCGGCGCCGGCCAGGGCCGGGTTCCGACTCTCGACGAAGAAGATCGTTCCACGATCGCAGGCGATGGACGAGTTGAGAATATGCGAACCGGTCTTGTATTGCCACCGCTTTGCGCCGTCGTCTTTGCGCCGGGCAAACAGGTCGGTGCTTACGACTTGGGTATTGTGCATAGCGCCCCAAACGGTCCGCAGCCGACTCGTAGGATCGCCACCATAGTTTCGCCTTGCCACGGGATTCTGGATGTTGTGCGTTGCCTCGGGGCTCTGGCTGCTGCCGACCAGCAGGTCGTCCACGATCGCCAGATAGCCCCAATCCGACCGGCCGTCAGGTACCACGTAGGCACGCACCTTCTTGCCCGTCGCGGCATCAATCAACCAGCAGTCATTGGTAGCCGCCACATACAAGTAGTCACTGTCCACACACGCTTGTCCCGATTCATGGCCGACCCCCAGACGCAGCGATCCAGGTACTTCGAGGCCCCACAGCAAGGTTCCGTTGTACGCGTCAACTGCCATTACATAGTCACTGCGGGTCAGGTAGAGTCTGCCGTCCTTGTACAGATCGGTCATGGACATGTCGTGCCAGCCGTACTGACGCTCGGTCCCCGGCGCGCCGATCCACTGGACACCGTATTGGGTCCCGGCGACCAACTTGTCGCGGCTGCACAACGTGTTGGCCGGATCGGCGAACATGTGCGTCCACTCGCCGCCACCGGCCAGTTTCCCACGCACGACGCGTCCAATACGCAGACCGTCCTGATTCTGGACGGTCCAGCCGTTTCGGCCGGTAGGGATCAACAGCGTTTCATCTCTCGCCAGCAGATGGCCCGCGGCATGATTGAGGAAGCGTTGTTTCCAAACAGGCTTGCCATCAGCGGCGCCGAGCGCGTAGACCATCACGCCCCGATCCTCCGACGGAAACACTCCGCAGGCGACATAGACGATATTGTCGCGCATGGCCAGGCCCGTGCGCACCGGCCACTGGGAACTAACCCGGCCGTTGGCGATGATGCGCCGCGGGCCGACGGCCGCCGGGAACTTCCAGACCAATTTGCCATTGGCGCCGTCCACGCAATAGACACAGCCGTCGTCCGAGCCGAAGTAGACTTTGCCCGCGTGGCACAGGGGCGCAAAACGAATCGCACCTTCGCTGTAGAAAGTCCAGAGGCATTCACCATCGGCGGCACTCAGGCAGGTCACGGACTCGTCCACCGAGGAACCGAAGTACAGCTTGCCATCGGCGACCACGACCTGAAAGGCATTGTCGCTGGTTGAGGTTGGCACAAGCGGTTGCCCTATGCCGCCGCGCTTGGCAGAGCCGCGCGGCGGCCCCAGAGCCGGACGTGGCGCATGGCGCGCCTGCCACGTCCATGCCAGCGTCAGTTCGGCCGGTAGTTTCTCCACGCTGCTCCCACTGCGATTCTGGTCGCCAAGCCACGTCGGCCAGTCCGCACTTTCGGCAGCCGCCGCGACGACCAGCACCACGGCAGTAAGGCAACAAGTACGCAGTTCGACAAACCCGCGTAGTTTCGACAGTCTCATATCTTAAACCTCTCCCTTGTTGGTCTGCTTTGACCTGATACTCCAGCGCATTTCAAGAGCTACGATCTATTTCGGTTTCGAAATGGCTCTACTCTTCCACACGTGCAGCCTGTGCAGAATGGGCCTCGCGATAGAACAGGGCCGATTTCGGTATTGCCTGACGCTCAAATCCCGGCCCTCCCATTCAACCTTCCATCTCAGGGCGGCTCGGTGACTTACGCCCCGCTTCCAGAACATGACCTCCAACGGCCATTGGCCCGCACGAAGCTCCATTTTGGCGGAAACTTCTTCCGTTTTCTTCGTAAAATCCTTTTCAAATAGACGCCGGCCATTGACAGTCACGGCGCCTCCCTGTTGTGCCGTCAGGAAGAATGTGTAAATTCCAGGCTTCTCAATTTTCAGGTCACCCAAAAAACGCAAAGCGAACGGCTCGTCGGGAGCATCCACCAAGTCCAGTGTGAAATCCTCGACATACGCCACATCATCACGCAACCTGCGGTACTTCTTGTAATCGTCGACCTTGAAGAGGCTACGGCAGTAGAGTTCGCAAGTCAGCCCATGGGTGTTCCGGTCGGCCACTGTGAATGTCAGGGGCTTCTTGTCGGTCCGGCCGGATTCACGCCGCTGTATGGATCTTTTCGCACAACGTCCCACACAACGTCCCAGACAACCTCGGCAAATTCTCTCTTGACGTTTATCTTGTGATGCCAGAAATGCAGGTTGTCCGTGATGCAGTCGTGAGGGTCTTCCCGATAGATGGTCGCAAAAAAGGTAACGCATTCGACATAACGACCGTCATCGCCCAGGTGGGATTTGTCCTCGACCAATTCCAAAGCGCTTCTGTACCCGGGAACTTCTCCCCGCTTCATCCTCCTGTCCAACTCGGCAAGCACACTGCCGACGGGGATGATCAGGCAGGGCTTCTTGTCACGATGAACCTGCGTGATCGCGTCAGCGCCTTGTTCGTATTCCTTTCTGATCGCCTCGAAACGCGACGCGTAACTCTCACCCTCTTTCGATGGTCTCCAGAGATAAGCTTCAAAGAGATAGATCTGACACTGCGGATTGGCCTGCCACACCAGGTTGGCAAAGCCGATGTCCTCTTTGAGACCGGCGCCATAGACGAGCGCCTGTCTTCCCCCGCCTTGCAGCGTAAGCACATCCCATTTGTTTTCCGACATTTCTTGCCAGATGCCCGGCTTCTTGTGGACATGGGTCCAGAGCCATCCCAGGCTTGCGCCGGGGATCATGTAGTGTTTCCAGTTTGCGTTGTACCCGCGCGCCTGGGCGATCGAGTGCATACCGTGAGCCTGATCGGTCCAGCTATTGCCGACGTGGTAGATTCGCAGGCCCGGCTTGGTCGGTACCTCATCGGTCGCCCACCACTTCGGGTTCCTCGCCTGGGTGCGCGCCCCGGCGTTCAACGTTGCCAGCGTCAGGATCCCCATAAGATACCATGGATCTAGTCTCTTTCGCTTCATTTTTGGTCCCTCATGGTGCTATTGTGCGTCACGTTCTTGATGGTGATTGCCAACCTTCTGTTTACTCATTTTCCAGAGCGTATATGTGACCGTCGTCGCTACCGACGTAGACCACGCCGCCTGCCGGCCAGGGGGAACTGATTACCGCGCCGCCGGCGGCATACTCCCACTTCTTCTCGCCGGTCTTGGCATTGAGGCAGTAGACCTTGCCGTCGTTGCAGCCGAAGTAGACCAGACCGCTCTTAGAGGCGACGCCCGGGGACGAACGAACGGGTTTGCCGGTTTCGAACGTCCACTTGGATTTGCCACTCAGGGCGTTGTACGTGTAGACACCGCCGTAGAAAACCTGGCAGCTTCGTTCGGGAAACAGTCCGCCGTGGGGCCAGGGATAGATGCCGAGCATCTGGTCCATGCTCCACGGGAGCGATACGACCATGTCGTCGTCGGTCTTGCCATCGCCATCGACGTCCCGATCACGGCGCCGTGTGTACGGCCAGGGCTCCGCGCCGCGAGCCGGTTTGTTCATCACGGCCAACTCGTTTTTGCGCCGGGCGTGCCGCCATGCTTCCGGTCCCCCGCCATGGCCGGACGCGCCGTGACGTCCCCACTCGTCACAGTAGCTGACGATCTTGGTGCGATAAGGCCGCGTCGCGGCAGCGGCGGGCGGTGCCTGCGGTTGCCAGACGTGTGGTGCGTTATAGGCCCGCACCGTCGCCGGATCGACGGTCTGCCCTTTCTCGGAGAGCGTTCCCTCCAGCAACGGCGATCCGGACTCGCCCACAACGCCACCTTCATACCGCGGCCGGTCTCCCGACCGTGCCACACCGGCAGCAAGGCCGAAGATCGCCAACAAACAAAACACGATGAACATGCCGATTCGTTCTGCTTTGCGTGTCATCTTCTGTAATTCCCTGTCTTTCGAAGCGTAAACGAACAGGAGAAATATCACCCAACGAAGTTGTCTCAACGAAGGTCATTCATTGCCGCGCGTGACCCACACTCGGTCGACTACCAAACCGCGGTCGTGTTTATACGAGCTGAAGATGACGACGTAAACGACGTCGCCGACGCGCGGGTGAAAGTCGGGCGTTTCCTTGAAATTCATTTTTGGAACTCGACCGAACTCCGCCAGCGGAACACGGGCTGTACGCCACTGGCCCGCTGGAATCTTCCACCAACTCGCTTTCTTGCATTCGTAGTTCCCGAAATGCGGCTGGTTCAGATCATCCGGACGAACACTCACGAAGAGGTGAAACCAACCGGGCTTCTCCAACTTGTAGGTGAAGTTCAGGTACGTGTCCTGACTGACATGAAACAAGCCGTGGGTCCAGGATTTGTTGCTGGTTACGGTGTAAAGTTCGTCCAAGCGGTTTTTTTTTCGAGGACGACGCTCGGCACGCACCGCGCCGCGTGAATCT
>CAZSOG010000036.1:0-13105 GCA_964607555.1 uncultured Pirellulaceae bacterium
GGCTGCCACATGCGCGCGCCGTGCGCGCATGTTTCGAAGCGAACAACGGGAGCGCCGCGGAACAGGGGTGGGGTGATGAAAAGCTCTAAGTGACGGTGGCGACTTTTGTTGCGCTGAGTCGTGCTTTCTGATACTCGCGGTACTCGGCAATTCACTTCATCTGTGCTCCGGCCTTGCCATCCGTGCTAGCAAAGCCGCGCCGGCGTGAAAATAGACTAGCGCCGATGGCGAAGCCGGAGCACGGATGAGAAGAGATCATTCTGCTGTGCCGGCCCAATTGCCACACGGCGCGACCTTACTGGGTTTTGTTTTTCCGCCGCGATCCGCACACTGTGCGCAACAAATCCCACGCGACCCAGAAGTCTCACTCTTCTCATCTTCCGGGCTTTTCATCAGCCCAGAACAAGGGCGTACTCCCTTGTGGGTTGTGGGCCTCCCGCATTTGGGTCGTCCCGCCGAAGTTCTTACGGAAGCGGGGCGCCCCCTGGCTACGCGTCCCGCGCCATGTGCTTGCGCCGAAGGCGTTACACAAGCAGAATGGCAATCCGCTACGCCGCACAGCGACTCGACGCGCAACAGAACTGACTGCAGTGACTGCGCGTTCTTATACACGCCAGCTTACGGCCCCGCGCGACGAACTTCATGAATAATCCGGGTTACCGGTCACCCGCCGGCACGCGAATCGCCAGGATCGGCATCGGCCACACCTTGCAAAGCATTCAGGTGGTCCTACAATGCACGGTTTTGGACATTCTCCGAGCCCCAATGTTGCGGGCCGTAGCGTGAAAATGTTGCCTTCCCCGTGGACGATTTTCGTCACCACGCGAGCTGATACATGAATGCCGCGACACCTCCGCTTGGTATCATCGCCTATATGGCTCTATTTATTGCCGTGGGCGTTTTATTTCTTCTGGTGAACCTGGTGGTCGGCTTCTTTATTCGCCCGCGCAAGCCGAGCGCGCTCAAGGGGCAGATCTACGAATGCGGCGAGCCGTCGATCGGGTCCGGGTACGTCCAATTCGATCTGCGCTTTTACGTGGTCGCCCTGGTGTTCATTATTTTCGACGTGGAAGTGGCCTTCTTCTTCCCCTGGGCCACCGTTTTTGGCAAAGCCACGCAGCTTGCGGCAACCCAACCAGGCAATCAGGTCGTCCAGTCGGCCGGGGACGATCTCGAGTTGACCCCGAATGCGCGGCTGCTGTACCGAGAGCTTGGCGTCGTGGACCCACACATTCCACGCGATATTCCCGCGACACTTGCATCTTCCGTCGGTTCCAGCACGGATCCGGCGGTCCGCAGCACGGCGATCATCAAGCAGGGAGCTGGACAATTCGCGTGGATCACATTATTTGATATCGGAGTCTTTTTCGCGGTTTTGGTTGTTGGTTTTGCTTACGTTTGGTATCGGCGCGACTTGGACTGGGTCCGCTCGTTGTCCGGCGCGCGTTCGCCAATCCGCGACGCGACCAGCGGCACCAATGAAGACGAAATCGGACTGACTCAAGTATTGTCAATGTAGCGTGTGCACGAACAGGACAACCATCTCAATGAAGCCCCTTGCACAAGACTTGATTGACCAGATCAAACAGCATTTTGGCGCAGCGATTCGGGCGGTGGACGTGGAGTCCATGGATCGGTCGATTGAAGTGGTCCCCGAACATCTGGTGGATGTGTGCCGGTACCTCAAGGAGGCCCCGGAACTGCGATTCGACATGCTGAATCTGATCTCGGGCGTGGACTATCTGGAGACGGATCCCAAGAAGGCGGCAAAGGTGGATTGGGAGCCGCATCTGGAGGTTGTTTATCATCTGACCAGCACCGAGCAGCGCCATCGACTGGTTCTCAAATTGACCATGCCACGGTGGCGCGACGACGTGGAACATCAGTTGCCGGAAGTACCCAGCGTGACAAGTATTTGGCGTACCGCGAACTGGCATGAACGAGAAGTGTACGATCTGTCTGGAGTGTATTTTAGCAATCACCCGGATCTGCGCAGAATCTTATGCCCGGAAGATTGGGAAGGGCATCCGCTGCGGAAAGACTACCAGATGCCGGTCGAGTATCACGGGATCCGGTCCCCTCAGCCGGAAACACCGTAAGTCATCGTGGTAATGTCGACACCCCCGGCAAGGAATTGAAGTCATGACGCCGACCGATCCAGCGGCCGTCGAGGAATTCGACGTCCGCACCGAAGAAATGTTGATCAACATGGGGCCGCAGCACCCGAGCACCCATGGCGTGCTGCGTCTCGTGTTACGAACGGACGGCGAAATTGTCTCGCAGACGGAACCTCATATCGGCTATCTGCATCGTTGTGCGGAGAAGATTGGCGAGCACCTCACGCCCCGACAGTGGGTGCCGTATACCGATCGTCTCGACTATCTGGCCGGGATGAACATGAATCTCGGTTGGGCCCTGACCCTGGAGAAGATGCTCGGATTGGACGTCCCGGAACGTGTCAGGCATCTGCGGGTGATGATTGTCGAGCTGGGGCGCATTGCGAGCCATTTAGTGGCAATGGGCACCTATGGCCTCGACTTGGGGACGTTCACCCCGTTTCTGTACGCTTTTCGCGAGCGTGAAAAAATTCTGAACCTGTTCGAGGACGTATGTGGTGCCCGGCTGACCTACAGCTACATCCTTCCGGGTGGCGTGATGGCGGACCTGCCGGATGGATGGTTGGAGCGGTGCGATCAGTTCTTGACGGAATTGGATCCGGTCATCTGGGACTACCACACGCTGCTGACATCCAACGCGATTTTTATCAAGCGGACGGCGGGGGTTGGCGTGTTGCCGGCGGAAATGGCGATCGACTACGGCTGCACGGGTCCGGTCTTGCGCGGCAGTGGCATCGATCAGGACCTGCGCCGCGACGGCGAGCCGATTGTGGCGCAGATGTACGACGGCTACACCTACCAGGTAATCGTCCAAAAAGAGGGTCATTACCCACAAGACCACACGTATCCGCCCGTTCCTCCCGACGCCGTCTTGGGGGATTGCTGGCACCGGTTCTATGTCCGCATGCTCGAAGTCGTGCAATCCATGGACCTCGTGCGTCAGGGAATCGAGTGTTATCGCGCGACATCGGGCGATTGTGGCGCCCCGATTCGGCTGAAGCAGCGCTTGCCCAAGGCGGAAACATACTTGGAAACCGAGGCCCCGAAGGGCCAGATAGGCTACTACATTGTTGGCGATGGCACGGCGATCCCGTGGCGCGTGCGTGTTCGGAGCAGTTCGTTTTGCAATCTCTCGGTGGCATCCGAGTTATGCCGGGGTTGTTTGATCGCGGACGTCCCCGCCATCATCGGGTCATTGGACGTTGTTTTGGGAGAAATTGATCGATAATGGACCGACACCAGCCCGCGAGCGGCCGGCCGGCTTGCCGGCGATGGGGATCAGGGGGCTTGTCGATGCGCTGGCTCATATGCCATATTTCACTGTTTTGCAATGTTGATCGCGGAACGTTGCGACGATCCGCGTTCGCTTGGACCAGGAATCTGAACAGTCCGGTTTGATGGACCGTTGTCGCGGTTGAACCCTGGACTGTCACCAACGGAAACGCACATCGTGGCCGAGTTTTTTTCACGCGCACTACCTGTTCCGGTGGCTTACACCATCGCGGCGCTGATCCACGCGCTGCTGATCGTCGCGTTGATCGGGGCCGGAACTCTGCTGTTCATCTGGTTGGAACGGAAACTGTCGGGGCGCATTCAGGACCGGATTGGGCCAAGTCGCGTGGGCGGCAAATTCGGTTGGCTGCAAGTGTTGGCCGACGGTATCAAGCTGATCGGCAAGGAGGATCTCGCCCCGGCGCCGGCCCAGCAGCTCTTGTTTCGTCTGGCGCCCTACATCAGCTTCGCCGCCAGTTTCACGGCCTACTTCGCGTTGCCATTTTCTGACGGTTGGGTGATCCAAGAAGTCAACGTCGCCGTGTTCTTCATTCTCGCCGTGCTCGGCGTTGAAGTCTTCGGCGTCATCCTGGCCGGCTACTCGTCCGGTTCGAAATGGTCCCTGTTCGGTGCCATGCGGCAGGCGGCGCAAGTCGTCAGCTACGAGGTGCCGCTCGGGTTATGCGTCGTGGTCCCGGTATTGCTATGTGGCACGATGAACCTGGTCACGATCGGCAACATGCAGGCAGGCCTGTTCACCAACTGGCTGGCGTTCCACGATCCCTTCACGTTCGCGATTTTCTGGATCTATTTCACGGTCGCCGTGGCGAGCGTGAATCGGGCTCCGTTCGACCTGGCCGAGGCGGAGAGCGAGTTGGTTGCCGGGTTCATGACCGAATACTCCGGGTTGCGTTGGAGTTATTTCTTCATGGCCGAATATTCCTCGATGTTGCTGGTTAGCGGTCTGGCTGCCATCCTGTTCTTTGGCGGGTGGAACGGGCCGATCCCCATCTTCCACTGGCTCGGTTGGGCGTATCCGCAAGGTGAGACGACATGGCGTCTAACGGGCTATATCGCCAATCTGTTCGGCTGTATCAACTTCATTGGGAAGGCGTTATTCGGTGTCGCCGTGATGATGTGGGTACGCTGGACGCTGCCGCGTCTGCGTATTGACCAGGTCATCACGGCCTGTTTGAAGTATTTTTTCCCACTCAGTGCGATCTGTTTTCTGGGCGTTGTCGCCTGGCAGACGCTGCAGTGGCCGTCGTTGAACAACTTGGCCCCGGTGACGCCGGCCGGCAAGGCCGGTATCCATGAGTCATGGGTGCTGGAACCGGAGGCACCGCCGCCAGGTACGGTGGTCGAATCCACGCACCACGCGGACCCCGCGC
The DNA here is from genome assembly GCA_964607555.1 of uncultured Pirellulaceae bacterium. Taxonomy (GTDB): domain Bacteria; phylum Planctomycetota; class Planctomycetia; order Pirellulales; family Pirellulaceae; genus JAJSAJ01. The sequence continues at coordinate 4,781 of CAZSOG010000036.1, forward strand.
GCGGGCTGGAAGCGTCCGCGTCTGCGGCGCGCGTTCATCCCGGGTGGGACATGGCGAGCACGCAAATCGGCGCGTGCGGCCCTGCCGTTATCGACGGGGAAAGGGGGGCGCAATGATCTTGTTCGCCGCGCTCGACTGGCACACTTTTTTCTTCATGTTATTCGCGCTGATCGCGTGTTTGTTCGCGATCGGGGTCTTGTTCAGCAACAACATCGTTCGCATGGCATTCTATTTGACTTTATCACTGGGCGCCTGCGCCGGGCTTTTTTTCCTGGCCGGCGCCCAGTTTGTTGGCTCCATGCAGCTCATGATTTACGTGGGCGGCACGATGGTCCTGCTTGTTTTTGGTGTTATGTTGACCGCGCAGACACCCTTTGTCTCGATGCGCACCCCGAGTGGCGAGTGGGTCTTGGCGATCATCGTCGGCGCCGCGCTGCTGGTGCTGCTGGTTGGCGCGGCCTTGAACGTCGAGTCGTGGCGCGCGCCCCGGACGGCCGACCCGGGGATCGACGTGCCGGTGCACACAGCCACGGCGCTGGGAGCGGGACTGGCCGGCGTGCGCGTCGACGCGTTGGATCCCAATGTGGATGCCGAAACGCGTGCCGGCATGTCCGGCTATATGCTGCCGTTCGTGATCGTGTCGATTCACTTGCTGGTCGTGCTAATTGGTGCCGCCTATATGGCGCGAACACGCGCCCGCAAGCGTGCTTCCCATGATGTCGTTGCGGGAAGTAATTGAGAATAGAGAGACCTTGTTATGATTCCGGTGCTGGCGCAAATCACGGTTTCGCACTACTTGATCGTCGGGGCGGTCCTGTTCGTCACCGGCATCCTCTGCATGGCCACCAAGCGTAACGCGCTCGGTGTGCTGATGGGAATCGAGCTGGTGCTGAACGGTGCCAACGTGAATTTTGTCGCCTTTGGAAGCGACTATTTACGCGCCCAATCACTCGGCCTCGATGGCCAGCTGATCGCATTGTTCGTGATTGTCCTTGCCGCGGGAGAAGCTGCGGTGGCCCTGGCAATCGCTTTGAATTTCTACAACAACCACACGACGATCGATGTGGATAAGGCGGAAGACTTGAAAGGCTAATGGATACGTCCCTGCTACCGGTATTGCTCGGTCTGGCCGTGCTGGCGCCGCTGGCTTCGTTCTTCACCTTGCTGGTGATCGGGCGATGGCTCAAGCCGGCGCTGAGTGGCTTTATTGCCACCGGCGCGATCGTCGCGGCGTTGCTCCTGTCGCTCTGGTCCACCGGGATCTGGTTGGCCCATCACTACCCGCACGCGTCGGCCCACCACGGCACCGAACACGCCGTGACCCAACCGGTTGACGCCCAACCGGCACCGGCGACGCGCACGGTCGCTTATCAACCCCACACGGTCCAGTCGAATGCGAACCAGCCGGCATCGGCCCGCGCGGCGGAACCCGCCGGATCGGCCGAGGAAGCGGCCAGCCCGCATTATACGGGCGACTACTACCTGCTGGGCCAGTTCGGCAAACTGCGATTGACGATCAGCTACTACATCGATTCGCTCACCCTGGTCATGTTTTGCGTCGTTTCGCTGATCTCCTCGTGTATCCATTTCTACTCGGTGGGCTACATGCACGAGGAAGTCACGGAAATGACCGACCCCGAGGTGACGCTCGCCAATGGCGAATTGCTCAAACGGCGTGGCCGATACTGGCTGTTCTTCACCTATCTGTCGTTGTTTTGCTTCAGTATGCTGGGGCTTGTGCTGGCCGGCAATGTGGCGATGGTCTTCGTCTTCTGGGAGTTGGTCGGGATCTGTTCGTATTTCCTGATCGGTTTTTACATCGAACGCAAGAGTGCTTCCAACGCGGCCAACAAGGCCTTTATCGTGAACCGGATCGGTGACTTTGGCATGATCATCGGCCTGATGGCACTCTGGTCGGGACTCGGCACCCTGGCGTTCGGCGACGTCGATGCGAACCACAACGGGCGGATCGAGCGTGCCGAGCAAGGGATTTTTGCCCAGGTACGGCCCGCCGAACAGCAGCATCAGCTCACGACTCCGGAAGGGATGGTCAGACTTTCGGCACGCGACAAGATTGCTGGGTGGGCGCGCGAGATGACCGATCCCACACCGGCGAAATTGGAAAGTGAATTCCAGAAACACGTCGCTTCGCTCCGTGCCGGCGGCCCCGACGGGAGCGGGACTCGGTATGGCTATTGGTTGTTGATTATCGCGGGCGTCGGCGTCTTCTGTGGCTGTGTCGGCAAGAGTGCCCAGTTTCCCCTGCACGTCTGGTTGCCTGACGCGATGGAAGGCCCAACGCCTGTCAGCGCGCTGGTTCACTCCGCCACCATGGTCGCGGCAGGTGTCTATCTGGTCGGCCGGTTTTACCCCGTATTCACTCCCGAGGTATTACTGGTGATCGCGGTGATTGGCGTAATCACGCTGTTCATGGCCGCAACCATCGCGATTACCGCCACGGATATCAAACGCGTGCTCGCCTACTCGACGGTCAGCCAGTTAGGTTACATGATGTTGGCACTCGGCCTGGGCGGTTGGCTGGCCGGCATGATGCATTTGGTCACGCATGCGTTCTTCAAGAGCCTGCTGTTCATGTGCTCGGGGTCGGTGATCCACGCGGTCCATACCAACGAGATGCCGGAGATGGGCGGCTTACTGAAGAAGATGCCGTATACGGCGTATACGATGCTGGCCGGGTGTCTGGCCATCTCGGGTGTGAGCCTGCCATTCATCATCGGGTTTAGTGGTTACTACTCCAAGGACATGATCCTGGAGCAGGCATATTCGTTCTTCGGAATGAATCCAACCCTGGCGGGGGGTCTGTTTTTCGCGTTGGCCACGGGAGCTGCGGCGATCACCGCGTTCTACATGTTCCGCCTCTGGTTCATGACCTTCACCGGCAAGCCACGTAATCAGCATCGCTATGATCACGCGCACGAATCGCCCAAGGTCATGTACGTGCCGCTGATCGTGCTGGCCGTTTTCGCGACCGGCGTCGCCTGGAAGCTCCCGTTCAGCACGCTGAACCTGCAGTCGCTGCTTGAGCAAGCGCGCCCCGCGGGCACCGCCGCGACCGTCGCCAGTCCCATGGTCGGCATGACCTGGCCAAACGAGCATATCGCGCACGAAGACGCTCAGTTCTGGCCGATCGTTGTCCCAGTCACCTTGATGGCAACCGGCACCGCGCTGGGTGGGATCTTGCTGGCCGCGGCGATGTACGGGTTCGGCGCGCTGGATCCCAGGGAAGTGCGTCGCCAGTTCCCGCGGACGTACCGTTTCCTATTGAACAAGTGGTGGTTTGACGAACTGTACGATTGGTTGTTTGTGCGCCGATTGCACCAGGTTGCCGCTGTCATTGCCGCAATTGATCGGCGTTGGATTGACGCGTTGATTGACGGATTGGCGAGGGTCACGACCCGTTTTGCCGAGGCGTGGGACTTCGTGGCGGACCAGAGTATCGTCGATCGCCTGGTGAACTGGATCGGTCAGTCGACTTATTCCACCGGTTTGTCATTGCGCCGTGTGCAAACCGGCAGCTTGCGGCAGTACGTGTTGTTCCTGGCGGTCGCCGCGATCGCCGCGTTCCTGATCGCCAGTGCCCTGATTTAGAGTGGTTGGATTTATCGAAATTTTTGCTTGGCGCGCGAACGAGACAAGTGGCCGGTTGACCGGCCGGATTGTGAATTGAAGAGTTTGAGCCGCGCTCGATCAAACGAGAACATTTGAGTCTCCCGTAGATTCCATATCGATCAAAACGGATATTGTGATGACTGCCTTCGTTTTCTGTCTTAGCTTGATTGTGTTTCTGCCGGCGCTTGGCGCGTTGCTTATCGCGTTTCTCCCGAATGGGAAGACGGCCCTGTTACGATGGGTGGCATTGGCCATCACGGCAGTGACCTTTGTCGCTTCCCTCGGTGTTTTTCTGTGGCCGTCATCACCGACCAGCTTCAATATCCACGTTGCGACCATGCAGAGCGCGTTCGCCCTGCCGTGGATCCCATCGTTCGATATCTACTATTCGATGGGCGTGGATGGGATCAGCCTGCCGCTTGTGTTATTGACGACATTGGTCTGTTTTCTGGCCATGGCGGCAAGTTGGTCAGTGACGAAGTATTTGAAGGCCTACTTCGTCCTGTTCCTGATTCTCGAAACGGCCATGCTGGGGGTTTTCCTGGTCCTCGACTTCTTCCTGTTTTTTGTTTTCTGGGAAGTCATGCTGTTGCCGATGTACTTTTTGATCGGTGTCTGGGGCGGACCGCGCCGTGAATATGCGGCGATCAAGTTCTTCCTGTATACGCTGATTGGCGGCGTGCTGATGCTGGTCGCTATTTTGATGCTCTATTTCAGGAGCGACTTGGTCGAGCTGGCCAAAGTATCCGACTTCAATACAAACAACGGTCAGGCCGAAGTGATTTGGGCGGATCTGCACCTGCCGGAGCCCGTGACGCAACGGTTGATCAACGACCCAACAAACCATGGGCTCCCGCTGCACACGTTTAACATCCTGGCGTTGGCGGCGATGGGCCAACACACCAACGTATTTAGCGAAAACTGGCAATGGTGGGCGTTCCTGTTGCTATTCATCGGGTTCATCATCAAAGTGCCGTCGGTTCCTCTGCACACATGGTTACCCGACGCGCATGTGGAGGCCCCCACTCCGATATCGATGATCCTGGCCGGCGTGCTATTGAAAATGGGCGGGTATGGGATTATCCGGATCTGCTACCCGATGTGCCCGCACGGCGGGTATGACCTGGCGTATTTCGTCTGTCTGATTGGCGTCATCAGCATGGTGTATGGGGCGTTTGCCGCGTTGGCGCAAAAAGACTTCAAACGGATGGTCGCATACAGCTCGGTCAGTCACATGGGCTACGTCGTGCTCGGCCTGGGCGTCTGGTCGGCAACCTCCGGAAACTTGTTCAACTCGGATTACTGGAACATGGGCGTCAAGGGGGCCATGTTCCAGATGATCGCGCACGGCATCACCTCGGCCGGCATGTTCTTCATGGTTGGCGTTGTTTACGATCGCGTGCATCACCGGAACCTGAACGAATTTGGTGGTTTGTTCGGTAAGATGCCGGTCTACACGGCACTGTCGATCGGGATCTTTTTCGCCGCATTGGGGTTGCCCGGTCTGTGCGGATTCATTGGCGAAGTATTCGTGGTGTTGTCGGTCTGGAATTACAACATCATCCTGGCGATCATCTCCGCCTCGGTGGTGATCTTGACCGCCAGCTATATTCTGTGGGCGATTCAGCGCGTCTATCTGGGACCCGAGTATCGTGGCCCGCATGCCGACGCCATCACTCCCAGCTCGATGCGTGAGAACATGATTGCCGGCACCCTGTTCGTCTTGGCGATTCTCTTCGGTGTGTTCCCGCAGACCTTTGTTCTGCGTTACATGGATGCCACGGTCGACCGGCAAGTGAATAGTCTGACCACATGGACCAGGACGGTGAAAGAGCCGCACCTGGAAGTCCCCCAAATCACGGACGACAACCAATCCCAAGCGGACGCTGCCGCGGATACGCATGCGACCAACGAAACGAGCCGACCGGTGCTTGAGGCCCGTCCGGTTGTCCTGACATCCGCGTCACCGTGACCGGTCGGGTGGCGGTGGCAGGCGAGGACGCGCCGCGCGCGCCATGTTCCGAGAGAATGAAATTGATACGGTCTAGCCAGAGAAAAGAACCGTGAACTTACACGACTTGGTTAATCAACTGATAATCGACACGATCGGCGGCGGCGGCGTGAGTTTCGCGCAGTCGAGTCTCGGCTTATTCCGGCCGGAAATCGTGATCTGTCTGGCCATTGTGTCCATCTTGGTGGTGCGCATGTTGCGCGGTGGCCGAAATGTCGATTCCGCCTGGATTGCGCTACTCGGCGCGTTCATCGCGTTATACTTCGTGTCACCTTGGCGTTTGAGCGTCGATCCGCGTGCATTTTCGCGCATGGAGATTTTCGGTGGGATGCTGGTCCACGACGGATTCTCCGTCTTCATGCGTGGTGTCCTGTTCGGTTTTCTGATCCTGTTTATCGTGCTGACGAAATTGAGTGGCATACCGGATCAAGAGGACGGACCGGACATCTACGTATTGGTGCTTGGCGCGACACTCGGTTTCTGCCTGATGGTTTCGGCCAACCATCTGTTGATGGTGTTCATGGCGGTTGAGATGGCCAGCGTTCCATCCTACGTCCTGGCAGGCCTCTTGAAACGCGACCGTTTGGGGAGCGAAGCAGCGTTGAAGTACTCGGTGTATGGAGCCGGAGCCGCCGGAATCATGCTGTACGGCATCAGCCTGCTGGCCGGTCTGGTGAATACAGCCCATCTGCCGACGATCACGCTACGGCTGGCACACCAGTTGCCGCACATGGCGCCCCAGGAACTTACGGTCCTTGCATTGGCCTGCGTGATGATCCTCGTCGGCTTGGCGTTCAAGCTGTCCGCCGTCCCTTTTCATTTTTGGTGTCCGGACGTTTTTGAAGGAGCGGTCGCAGAAATCGGTGGTTTCTTGAGCGTCGCGTCGAAAGCGGCCGCCCTCGGACTGCTGGTGCGCGTGGTCATCGGCATCGGCGTGCCGACCCCACGGACCGTCACGCCGGCCACGGCCCTGGGAGGCAGTCATGCGTTGGTAAGTGCCGATGCTGTTGATACGCCACCAACCGGCCTCTTTGCCATCGCCGACCAGGTGTCGGGATCCAACCGCCCCATGTCCGCCCGCACGGAAGCCGCCGCCAAGGCAAGTGACCAACTGCAGCAGTTGCGTTACTATCTGGGCCGTCTGATCGCGCTGCTGGCCGTGATTACATGCACGTTTGGAAACCTGGCCGCGTACGGCCAGACAAATATCAAGCGACTGTTGGCCTATTCCACCATTGCACACGCTGGATACATGATGATGGCCGTCCCGGCGCTGCTGGCGATGACCGGAGTGAACAGTGCCGGCGCCCGTTACGCCGTCGCCGCACTGGCGATCTATATTGTCGCCTACGTCTTCATGAACCTGGGCGCGTTTGCCGTCGTGGCGTTTCTTAGAAATCGAATGCACAGTGAACAGGTCGACGACTATGCCGGGTTGCTGCGCCGGGCGCCGGGCGTCGCACTCTGCTTTACCGTGATTCTGCTCGGCCTGATCGGGCTGCCTCCCCTGTCGGGTTTCATCGGGAAGTTCGCGATTTTCGCCGCGCTGATCGATGGGTTCCGATACACCGGACAGCCGTATCTCGTGGCACTCGTTATCATCGGCGGAGTCAATTCGGCGATCAGCCTTTTTTACTACCTTCGGATTGTCAAGCTGATGACGATGCGGCCCGAACCCGAGACGCATACGCCGTTCACGCTGCCGATTCTTTCGGCGCCGGGAATCTACGTCTTCACGCTCATGCTGCCAACCGCGGTTATGATCCTGTTCTGGAATTCACTGAACGTGATGGTCATGGCGGCTACCCGGTACCTTGTGCCGTAGACGGTTCGTGATGGCAAGGTGTGGAGCTTGTTCATGATTTGGTAAGAAAATAAGAAAATAAGAAATTAGAAATTAGTATACTAAACCGTACGGCGCGGACCGCCTTGTGAGAGTTGGCATGCAACAGGATACGACCAATCAGCTTTTGAATCGCCTGCTGGTGATCCACAACCGTTCCTTGCCGATCTACCTGCGGAGCGCGGTGCCGTGGTGGGCGGATCGTGGCCAGCACGCACGGGCGACGCTCGATCAGATTGTCGCCGATCAGCAGCACATGGTCGACCGAATTGGCACGCTGATTATCGAGAATAACGGTCGTGTTGAGCTGGGCGAATTTCCAATTTCGTTCACGGCATTACATGATCTGGCGGGCGATTTCCTGGTCCTGAAGATGCTCGAATACCAGCGGCAATCCGTGGCCGCCATCGAGCGGATCGTCGCCCGATTGGCGGACCAACCAAGACCGCACGCGCTGGCCCAACAGGCGCTTGGCATGGCACGAGCTCACCTCGACATGCTTGACGAATTGGCGCGGCATGCGGCCGACGCGTCCGCCTGACATGCCGTCACCATGGTTGGCCGGGCGTGCATTGGAGATATCCGGCGTGTTTTTTGATACGCATGCGCATTTGGACGACGAGCAACTGATTGGTCAGGTGGACGCCGTGGTGGAGCGTGCCGTGCGGGCGTCGGTCGGCACGATCGTGACGGTTGGCACGACTGCCACATCGAGTCAAACGAGCGTGGCGTTGGCACGGCGTCTGGAACCCGTGTATGCGGCGGTCGGTATCCAGCCAAATTACGTAAGTGCCGCGGCGGCCGACGATTGGTCGCGCATTATCGAGCTCGCCAATGACGA
>CAZSOG010000037.1:0-12829 GCA_964607555.1 uncultured Pirellulaceae bacterium
CGTCCAACGACCGAATCGGCCCCGAAGTGAGGCAGTTCCGCTACCGTCTTGAGTCTGACAACGGAACGGGGTTGCCCGGTTGGTTTCGCCCCGATACGGACGATCGGTCGTGGTCCTTGGCCCGCTACAGCATGGGACCTTACTGGCTTTGGCTGGGTGGCGTATCCAAACAAGCGGACCCGCGCCCGATCGTACGGGCCCTGGCGAGCGATCGGCATGCGAGTGTCGCGTCCGGCGCCACGATTGCGGTGGACGGTAAGTCGCTGACTTGGCAATCGGTCGAGTTCTCCAAGAGTATCGGGCTGGGCAAGCCGGCCCCTTGGGGTGGTCACAGTGGATACCCGGACGGTGCGATCGACCAGAACTTTGTTGACCTGCCACCCGGACGCAAACTGCTGTATACGCGGATCCGTTCCGGGCGGGACCAGCGACTCGGCCTGCGCATCGCGCTGTGCAACTCATCGGCCCGCCTTTGGGTCAATGGCGCCGAGCAGCCGATTGAAGATGCCGTCGGCAGTCTGCCGTTGCGTCGCGGCGTCAACGAGGTTCTGATCGATTTGCCCGACGGCGGCAAGGGGATGCTCTACGTCCAGGCCCACCCGCCCGCCGCACGCTCGCTGGCACACGTGACACAGGCGACCGCGCCGCCGTTTCGACGATCCCAGTGGATTCACGTTTCCGATTCAGGATCGGGCTATGTGCGCAAGACATTCGAATTGCAACAGCGCCCCACGCGCGCAAAGATCATCGTGACGGCCTACACCGGGTATCGGTTGTTCGTCAATGGACATCAGGTCGAAGAGGATATCGGTCCATGGGCGAAATGGACGCACCCCGAGACCGTGGATGTCACCAAGTATTTGCGCGCGGGGAAGAACGTCGTTGCCGCCTGGATCCAGGTCCTCGCCGGTCAGAATGTTCACGGTCAAGCGTCGGACCAAGCACTGGCGTTTGCAATGCATGCCACTCTATCGAACGGCACGTCCGTGGACATTGTGAGTGACCACACGTGGAAACGTTCCGTGCGCGAAGTTGCCGGGTGGGAGACGATCGATTTTGACGATTCGACATGGAAGCCCGTCAAAGTATTCGGTCCCATGGGCCTCAAACCGTGGGGAACAGCTCCGGTCGACAACCTGGAGGCGGCGAGCGAGCCACGCCGCCAACTGGCTGTCAATATGCCGTCACCCTATCTTACGTGCTTCGACGAAGTGCCGGATGTCATTTACGATGTCAAGCCACCGCAACAACGCTGGTTCGGCTGGTATCGGTTTCTCGCTCCACCCGGTCTGCGCGCATTGAACTTGCACACGACGGCCCCGGCGCAGGTGTGGGTTGATGGCAAGCCGGTGGCCGTCGAGCGCGGCGTGGCACGTATTGCGCGCGTGCCCGTGCACGTGTCGCACGTCGCGATTCGGCTGGAAATGCAACCGGGGGCGTATGGCGGCGCGGCATTTCCCGAGCCCATCGCCTTGGAATTGGATGGTGGCATAATCGAGCCGGGGCCATGGTCCGATTATGCTCTGCCAACGTACGCCGGGATTGGCGTCTACCGCCAGACGGTGAAAATGACCGCCGAAGAGTCCGCACGGCCGACCGAATTGGATCTCGGCAACGTGCTGGTTGCCGCCGAGGTCCTTGTCAACGGCAAAACGGCCGGCGTGCGTTTGGCCCGTCCTTTCACGTTCGATCTGACCGGCATGGTGCATGCCGGCAATAACACGCTCGAAGTGCGCGTTGCCAACACGATCGCGCCCCACTATACGGTCACCAACCAGTCGCATGACCTCGGACCGACCGAGTCCGGATTGTTGGGCCCGGTCGTGCTTCAGCAACGACTTGGCCGGCCGCAATGGATTGCCTGGGCCAATCAGGAAATCGAGCGGCTGCGCAAGGTGTTGACCGCGCCGACCGACGCCTTGGAACAGGCACAGCGCGCATGGGAACAAACGGCACGCTGGCTGCCGGTCATTTTGAAGCGCGCCACGCGGACGGCCGCCACGCCGTGCCGCACATTGCCGGATGGGAGCGTGCGGATCGAGCGGGAACCGCCACATGGTGTGCCACTCGAATTGCATTTCGATACGAACTTGACACGTATCACGGGCCTGCGACTCGATGTATGGCCCGGCGGTTCGAGCGAACGAAAGAACCGACGCCCGCGCTTCTCCGACGCGGACCTCGGACACGACGTTTCGGTGACCGCTGCCTTGCCCAACGGGCGTCATTTGCAGGGGTGCCGCGTTCGCATTGAGATCGTGGATCGCACCGAATATCTGCACTTGGCCGAAGTGCAAGTCTTTCATCAGGATAAGAACCTCGCGCTGCGCGGGACCGCGCGCCAATCGAGTACGACCCTTGGCGCCGCCGCCCAACGGGCGATCGATGGTAACACGGACGGGGCGTGGGCCGGGAACTCGGTTTCGCACACGCAGCGCGAACCGCATCCCTGGTGGGAGGTCGACCTGGGGCACGATCAGCCGGTCGACCGGATCGTGATCTGGAACCGGACCGATGGCGGACTGCAGACACGGCTGCGTGGTTTTCGGGTGAGCCTCTGGAACCACGCCGGTGATCTGGTGTGGCAGCGGATTGTCGCCGCGGCGCCTGATCCAAACTGCGAACTCTTCCTGTCACCGGTCCCCGTGCAACTACGGCTCGTCTCGGCATCGCATGGGCCCGTATCCACAACTCCCGACAGTCGATCCACGACAATCCATGAATTCGGCAGTGCGATCGGTTTTGCGGATGGAACGTCATTCGCGTTGCGGTTTGCGCCCGTGGCAATCGGCATCGGTGCCGGGACGCGGGTGCGTGTCAGTCTTACTCATGCCCCACCGCCACTTTGCGATGTGCCGGCCAGCATCGAGCGCATCCTCGGCGTCGATCGGAAGGCTCGTAGTCCGCAAGACCGCAAGTCACTCGGCGCGTTTTATCGTTCGATCGCACCCGAGTTGGCCCCGATTCGCGCCCGCCTGAAGCACCTGCGGCAGCAAACGAAAGCCGTGGGCGGGGGGACGGATAAAGCGTGAAATGCGCATGGACCGCGGCGTCACGCGCCCGCGTGCCGGCAACGGGAGGTTTTGCAAAATCCGAGCCGTGAAGCTCGGCGAACTGACCCTTTCCCAGTCGGGCGTATTGCAGTTGAGATTATCGGCCAACCGAAACGCCTGGCGCACCGCCGCCGACGGGCAACTCATGTGGCGGCCGCAACCGTGACCCGCGCCGACCGCAACCGGCGGGCCGGCACTGGCCAGGTAAGAAACCCGGGGTTTGGGCCAGTTGGAGCGGCGGGTCGTGGAAGGTTTGTTGCGCGCAGCGTGCGAATGGCTACGGGAGAATGATGTGAATTCGAAGAGCATACGCACGCAAAAGCGCAACGGTGGGAGCACGAGTGAGTGAGAGTTTAGGCTGCCACATGCGCACCGTGCGTGCAGGTTTCCAAGCGAACAACGGGAGCGCGACCGAAGGAGGGCGTACTCCCTTGTGGGTTGCGGGCCTCCCGCATTAGGTGATATCCCGTCGTTGGCTAGTAAAAGTACCTACCGGGGTTTTCTGTTTCATCCGATATTGCGAATCTCGTGTCCAGTGATAATGTAGCCGGTGTTTTGGGCGAGAGCGATTGGGTGCATTGCCGGCGTGCGGTTGCGATATGCTCATTGGAGTCGGGTCGTGAGACGCGGTGAAGGTGGTGTCGGGGCAACTAAGCAGAGTCTTCGACGTTTGTGATCACAACACCTTGGGAGGGAGAACGACCCATGATGAAAACATTTGGTTGGACCTCGGGACTTGCGGTTGTCCTGTTGGCGCTTGTCGCGCAAAGTTACGCGCAGGAACTGGACCCGGATCCGTATAACCGGGAAGTTGCGAACGGTTGCAAGGAATGTCATGCGCCGGGCGAGTTGTATGAAATCCAGTCGCAGAAACAGACTTTTATTCATGACGAGTGGATCAACACGGGACACGCGAATTCGTGGGAAGAGATTACCGGAAACACGTATTGCATGAAGTGCCATGCTCCGTTTCAAGCCGACCCTAACGCAACGCACGACGAGCGCGCCGACGTGCCGATCGAGGCATCCGAGGCAGTCACGTGTTCGATATGCCATCCGGACCACAATGTCCGTAGTTTTTTCGGAACTCCGATCGGCAACTACATCGTCGGTTCGATTGATAAACCGAATGATCAGGGTGTAATGGATGGTGACGATCCGGTCATGGGCAGCTGGATTCCGGTTTTGGAGGAGGACGCGGGTGATCTCTGCACGTATTGCCATACGGGAAGTCATCACACGCCGAGAAAACTGAACCACATGAAGAGTTTCCAGTGCACCACGTGCCACATGCCGGATGTCGATCTCACGGTTGACTATACGGACGATTTGGGCGCGCCACAGACCAAGGTGGTCCAGGTGCGTTCGCATAGTTTCGGGTGGCCGCTTGATGATCCGGAGGCGCTCGCGGCGAAGGCGGAGGCGGCGTGCGTCGGTTGCCATACCGCGCTTGGTTTGGCATTCGTGGACGGTGGCGGGACGAGTGTCGAGGACGCGGTGGCCGCCATCAAGGGTGGGTTGATCCACAACGACAAGCCGATTCCGGATGCGGGTGGACCGTATGCGGGATTTGTTGGCCGATCGATCACTCTTGACGCATCCAACTCCACGGATCGCGAGGGCGACGCGCTCACCTTCTCGTGGGACTTTGGTGATGGATCGCCGGCGACCGAACCGAGTGCCAGCCCGACGGCGGAGCATACGTACGCGGAGCCGGGAAGTTATACCGCCAAAGTCACCGTCGCGGATGCCCCTGGGAACGTCGCTCTTGCAAAAAGCGCGGACGTGGAAATACAGATTCCCCAGACCGATGACTGGAACGTGCGCCTGCCGCTCACCAACGAAGCGTTGGCCGTCTCGTTCGAACCATTTGCCGGCATCCTGATCGTGCAGACGACCGCCGGGGGGGCGGAGAGTCCGATGTTGGGCGTCGGCATGGAAATGGATAACCTCATTTTCTGGATGAACGCCACCGGGGAGATGTTCTTCGGCAACGTCAACCGGGACGCTGGCACCATGTCGGGCATCGTCTTCGGAGGGCCGGTTGGAAGCGGTTTCTTCTTCGGTGAAAGCTTGTAACTCGGACCGAACACTCGGTCCCATGAATCGAGCATGATTCGAAACCAGGTCCTCAATGAGGACCTGGTTTTTTTTGCCATGCTCTCCTTCAGCCTTCAGCAATCCTTGTAATTCTCCATGGTTTCGCTATTGCACTGATCCAAGGCAACGGCAACCGTTACTCTTTTCTAACTGTTCACGGACCAGAAGAAAAAGAACACTAATCGACGCTAATTCTCGCTAATATCCGTAAACCTCAACTTGAAATGCCTTCGACTTTTCTACGACCTGCCGGATTGATGTCGAGTGTTGCAGACGTTCTAGGGTTCTAGGGCACCATCATTAGTGTTGATCAGTGAAGATTAGTGTTCCTTGATAGCAGATGTCGAGAACGGTTACTTTGTTTCATGGTCGAGCAATTGCCTTCGCCCGGCGTCCCGCACTTCAACGTGTCGATCCGCCCCCCGCGCCCCGGCGGGCCCGGACGGGGCATGTGCCGCCACGCTACGGCGTCGCATTGGAGATCATCCTTAGCATCTGATTCACCAGCTCCGGATTTTCCGTGGCAAGGTTCTTCACGGGGTCCGGGCCAGGTCGCACGGCGTAGAGCTCTGTTTTCGTGGGTCCGTGTTTGCCGATCGTCGTGATTAGTCGGTGCGTTGTCGTGCGCACGCTCACGTCGGAGCGCCAATAGCTGAACACCGCATCGTGTACCGAAGTCTTCCGTTGACGCAGTAGCGGTACCAAACTTGTCCCATCCAGTGGATAATGAGTGTGCGTAAAACTCGGCCGGCACAGCTCGACCAGCGTTGGATACAGATCAATACTCTCGACCAGGGCATTGCACGTGGAACCAGCACGCGTCACTCCAGGGGCGCGAATGATCAGCGTGCTTCGAAGCGCACGCTCAAAGGGCGAGTGCTTGCCCCACATCGCGGAATCGCCCAAGTGCCAACCGTGATCGCCCCAGACGATGACGATCGTGGAATCGGTCAGTCCCAACGCATCGAGACTGGCCAGGACGCGCCCCACTTGGCGGTCGGTGTAGCGTACGCATGCCAGGTACGCACGCCGCGCGGTGATTTGATCCGCACTTGCCAAGGGGTGCGTTTTCGCGAACGGCATCTGGTACTTGTAGAACTCGCCACTGGCATGCCAGTAGGGCGAGTCAATTCGCCGCGGGTGAGGTGGTGGCGGAACGTCGCGCCGGACCATCGCTTCCCAATCGGCGCGCGGCGCGACAAATGGCAAGTGCGGTTTGAAAAACCCCAACCCCATGAAAAACGGTTTCCCCGCATCCCGCAGCGCACGCAGCTGTTCGATTGCGCGACCGGCCATCAGGCCATCCGGAAGATCCTCGTCATGCTCGGCGATAAACTCCATAAGCGCGTGGTGGCCTTGTCCGTCCTCGCGATGCCGGCCACCCGCGTAGGCAAAAAACGCGCCCCAACCACGCTTCCAGGCCCCGTACGGCGTCGCCAGTTCATCCCAGGCGTTGGGCATTTCCGCACGGCCGTCCCCGCTGCCGTTGTAGGCGTACACATGACCGTCCGGCGTGTGCGAAATCTTGCCGATGCACACCGTCCGGTAGCCGCTACGTCGAAATAGCTCCGGCATTGTCTGGGCGCCCGCCAATGGCTGCCGCTGAAGCCGCGTGCGCCCCGAGTACATCGCCCCGTTTCCCAAGGCGTGCGAGTGCGCCGGACTCCGCCCGGTCAACATGGCATAACGCGACGCTCCACAGGTCGGGACCTGCACGAAGTGCTGAGTAAAGAGCATGCCTTGTGACGCCAGACGGTCTAGATTCGGGCTGTCCACATAGGGTAATCCATAGCAACCAAGTTCCGTTCTCAGGTCGTCGATTGCGATGAACAGGACGTTGGGGTGTTCCGCAGCCCGACTTGTCAGGGGACAAAAACTCATAAGGCATGCACATGCCAACAAAATAGTACGATTCACGTTAAGTGTCTCCTATTGCTCATTTGGCTCGCTCTGCCAGCCAATTGCCTGCAGCATGGGCTGGATCTCCGGATTGGACATGAACATGCGCCAACAGAGCGCCGTGCGATAGTTTTCGATCATGCAGATAATCGGCCCCTGATCAATCGCGAGGTACGTATCGGCAAACCACTGGCGATCGAGATTCATGGCGTCTCGAAACCCGTACTCCCCCCAAAGCTGCTTGCCATACTGATGATACATGTGTCTGAGGGCGGCGGTCGATTCGGTGGGCGTATAGGGCATCGCGCTCAGTGCCGCGGTCGGCGCGATGGTGCCATCATCGTGCGTGGGCGAACAGGCCCGGTAGCCGTCCGGTCCGTCCGACGCGGTCAATCCCCATAGACCGGGCCCGTAACCCGCGTGCCCATGTGGGTTCTTAATGCAATACGCGTGGTGAATCAAGCTGATATTCCGGTTATTGTCAAAGTAGTTACAGAACCGATCGTGTTTCGCACGCGGGTCAAAACCGAGAAATGAATAATGTGTAAAGAACAGCGGGCCGCCCAGTGGCCTGCCAACCCATTGCCTCTGCCCGAAGTAGCTGCAGCCGTTGGAATACCTGGGCTTTCCCGCCCAACCCTCATAATAACAGTCCGCGGCAATGGGGTGCGTGGGTGACGCAATTGCCAGCAGATACGTAATCATGCATTCGTTGAAGCCGAGGATCGGCAAATGCATCTTCCACGCGTTCCGAGGGGACCAGTGCCAGTACAATGTTGGTCCTTTCTCCGGTCCCAAGTACCAGTCCCACTCGACTTCGCGCCACATTCGCGTGATTCGCCGACGAATCTCGCGCTCGACCGGGCTGTCCGCACTGAAGTAAGCACGCAATGTGAGCATGCCTTGGATCAAGTACGCGGTCTCGACGAGGTCGCCGCCGTCATCGAATTCGGAGAATGGGATGGTCTTGCCGCTGCCACCGTCAAGCCAGTGCGACCAGGCGCCATGGAACCGGTCTGCTTTTTCCTGCAGGAACGTCAGGATGCCGAGTGTCCGGGTGGCTGCCTGGCGACGCGTAACGAAACCGCGTTCCGCCCCGACCATGATCGCCAACAGACCGAAACCGCTGCCTCCGATCGTACACGCGCCGCGCGCGCGTCGTCCCGCGCGGCAGCGTTCAAAAGCGAGTCCACTGGCGGGGTGTGCATTGTCCCAGAAATATCGAAACACGGCCCGTTGCACCGATGTCAATAGCTCGTCATCGGTCATCGCCCGAGTCTCGGCATGCGCCGTATTCGAACGCCGCGCCGCGGGTGGAGCCCCCGCAACTTTCTCGATCACCTGGTAAAAGTAGGTTTGCTTGTTGACGCCGACGAAGTCACTGTAGAGACACGTTTCAAGAGGCCGGCTGTTAACCCGCACGAACGGTCCGCTGGCGTGTGCGGCGCGCAATACGTCGTACGTGGACGCCGGCCCCGAGCGAGACGCCGACCATCGAATGTCAACTCGGCTGTCCGCGCCAGTCGCCTCGATGTGTAACGCGATCTCGGAAACGTCCGCCGAAACGCTCGTGCGCGCCGGCCAGATGCTGAACCGCACCAAGGTCAGCGCAAAGACAAAAACAATCCAAGATCGAGGCATGTGTGCTTTCTCCGCCTGCGCTCGAGTTGAATGGAACTCATGTCTTGCCACCACGATCGCCCACAAACATTGTCTACGCCGTGGCTGTCGGTGTGTCAAGCGTCCGCACGATCGCGTTGCGCGTTCTTGGCGGGGTTTGGATGCGGCTCCAAGTGGATCAGCACGTCGCGTATGTTCAAGAACCGGGTCAACAACTGGTCCTTGACCAGATGGCCAAGTTGATGCCCCTGCAGGACGGAAATGGATGCGTCCACTTCGATGTGCATGTCCACGAGATATTCCAGGCCCGTTTTTCGCACCCTGAGTTTTTCGACATCGATGATCCCTGGCACGTCTTTGGCGGCGGCACGAATCGCAGCCACGAATTCATCGTCCGCCTGCGGATCCATCAACTCACTGGCGCTGGCCCGGTAGAGAACCAGTCCCGACCACAGGATGGCGACGACGACGATGAGGGCGGCCGCTTCATCCGCCCACGCATACGTGGGGCCGGCCACGCGCACGATCCCGAGTCCCACCAAGACCGCCATTGAACAAAGTGCATCGCTGCGGTGGTCCCACGCGTTGGCAATGATGGCCCCTGATCCAGTACGGCGTCCAACACGCACGTTATACTGATACAGCGCCTCTTTGATGACCACGTTGGCACCGGCAATCCACAACGTCCAGGCCGAGGGCGTCATGTCGGGTTGTGAAATGCGCAGAATCGCCTGCCAGCCGATGTAAAGAGCCGTGATAATGATCAGCAACGCCACACTGGATGCCGCGATCGCTTCGGCGCGAGTGTGGCCGTACGGATGCTCGGCATCCCCCGGTTTCTGTGCGATCCGCAGCGCCACTAGCACAAGAATGCCCGATAGCGAATCCCCCAGTGAATTCACGGAATCGGAGAGCAGCGCGAACGAGTGCCCGACGAACCCACCAATCAATTTGACGACGCCGAGCATCAAGTTGATTGCCAGTCCGAGCGTGGCGGCACGGCCGGCTTCACGATAGATGGACCGGGATGATGTATTTCTTGGATACAATCTGAGCTTCTCCGAAACACGCCTCCAGGTGGCGGACGAATGCCACAAGACGACGTACTCTAGCCTGTCGCGGGCCCCTCGGAAAGGGGTTCATCCCAGAAGAGCCGGCAATATTGATCTTGTCTCGCGGCCCGCTCCCCCGTAAAGTCCGCGTGTACCGTTGGTGCGTTTTAGTTCATGGTTGAAAATCACCGGCTACACGGAGACGATCGATGCGAAATCTGCTCGGAACATTGGCTCTCTTGGCGATCATTCTCGCCGTTGTCGGATTCTCACGCAATTGGTTCGCCGTCAGTCAGAAGACGGCCGGCTCGGACACCGAACTGCATATCCAGATCGATCGCGCGAGAATCAGCAAGGACACCAAGAACGCAGCCAAAGTCGCGCGTGAAATCAAAGATAACATTGAAAAGAAAATCGTCGAGCGACAGGATAAGAAACTCGAATCGACTCGTTAGCCGAAGCAGTGCCTATTCGGAGTCCGACGCACCGCGTGTCGCGGGTTGGCGCGCGGCAATCGCCTGGTTGCGAACCGATGCGCCGCCGGCCACGGCGTAGACCGTGCCAAAGCCGTGTTGTTTCAGTATGCGCGACGCGACGTGCGCACGCACGCCCGCGTGACAAATCACCGCCGTCGGTAGCGTGGGATCCAAACGATCCAGCGCGCCGCGCAGCAGGTCGACCGGGATATTGATGGCACCGGCCGCGTCGGCCACCGGTTCGGTCACCAGTTCGTGGGGCGTGCGGACATCGATAATCTGCATCCCGGAGAGATCCGCGCCGGCGTCCAGAAAATCGGTGACGCCGTCCAACTGATTGCACGCCGCGAAGGCCGCCATGTGCACGGGATCCTTCGCCGATCCAAAAGGCGGCGCATATGCCAAATCAAGCCCGGCCAGGTCCCAGACCGAAGCTTTCATCGCAATGGCCGTCGCCAGCACGTCAATGCGTTTGTCGATCCCTATCTCGCCTACCACTTGCGCGCCCAATACGCGACCATCGTCTGGATCAAACAAGAGCTTGAGAAACAAGGTCTTGGCTCCGGGATAATACCCCGCGTGGTTGTTGGCGACGATCGTGACACTCTTCGCGACCTGGGCCGTCCGGTCAGCCTGACTCGAAGTTAGACCGGTGACGGCCGCCGTCACGTTGAACACGCGAACAATCGCCGTCCCCAAAACGTCGCCCATCGGTCGACTCCGCCCGGTGGCCGCGTGTTCACCCGCGAGACGCCCCGCCCGGTTTGCCGGCCCCGCCAGCGGTACTCGTTGCGTTCGCCCCGTGACGCCAAATACGTACTGCGCGACATCACCCACCGCGTAGATGTCGGGATCACTCGTCTGTAAATGCCGGTTCGTCTTGATGCCACCGTCCGCACCGATTTCCAAACCGGCGTCGCGCGCCAACGCGTTGTTGGGACGCACGCCGATCCCCAAAATCACCAGCGACGTGTCACGCACCGTGCCGTCCGATAACTCGACAGCTGTCGCGACTCCGTTGGCATCCGTGATGACTCGGGTCAGTGCCGTTCCCAAGTGGACATGCGCCCCGTGACGAACCAGCTCTTCCTCCAACGGGTGAGCGATTTCCGGATCGAGCTGCGGCAACACCTGAGATTGTAATTCGATCAGCGATACGTCAAAACCAACACGGATCAGTTGCTCGACCATCTCGAGTCCAATAAAACCGGCGCCAACCACCACGGCACGCTTCGTTGCCACGTTGCGCATCGCCGTCTGAATCGCATCGGTGTCCGGAACGTCACGCAGCACGAATACGTTCGGCGCGTCAATCCCGTCCAATGGCGGCACAATTGGGTTCGCACCGGGGGCGAGGATCAACTTGTCGTACTCTTGTTCGTACGACCGACCGTCCGCGTGGTTCTGCACGTGGACCGTCTTGTTGAGACGGTCAATCGATGTAACCTCCTGACCGGTCCGTACGTCCAACCGAAAACGTTGCGCCAGTAATTGCGGCGTGGCAACCAGAAGTTTCTCACGGTCGGCTATCTCGCCACCCAAAAAATAGGGCAGGCCGCAGTTCGCGAACGAAACGTACTGGCCTTTTTCAAGAACTATAATGTCCGCGTGCTCGTTCATGCGCCGCGCTCGAGTTGCCGCGGAAGCACCGCCGGCAACACCACCAACAACCAGAATCGTCATCGGCGACGATAGGGCGTCTGACATGATTATCCAATCAATTCAACAACAAATCGTTGATTCGTGAAAAGGAAATGAGCAAGAACAAGAACAAGGACAGAGGTCACAAAACCACGTCCCGGACGCGGTCCCTGCCGGCCCGTGACCACGCCTTCGGCGAAGCCAAGTGCCCTTTGTGGAAATAAAAGAAATCGCACGCTCCACTACTTTGCTGACGCCCGCCCGGTCGATTCTTGGGCGCTGCCAGTTGAGTTGTCGCCAGGTGCGGCAACCGGCGTTTCCGTGTGGGTCGTTCCTGTGTTGGTCATTGGCCCTGCTCCGCCTTGTGATTCTGACGATCCGTTTTGCTCGTTCTGCAACCGATTCAACTCGCCGGGAACAAGCGGCTGATGCCCATCTGGCGGCGCGGCTCTCTCCACCGAGGGCACCGTATCGGACATCGGAACTGCAATCGCGCCAGCGCGGGCCGGCACCGTTTTTGTAGGGACCGAACTCGGTCCGCAACCACCACTCACTCACGTCGATACGCCCATTTTCGGAAGTACCCACGCCTGGAGGGCAAACCAGCCGACCAACAGCGCTGTAACCACCAGCAAATCCGAATTCACTTTTCCGGATCCGCGGGCTCTGATTATTCTCAACACGTCTCTTCTCCTGTTCCAGCCTGCCGTCATCGCGCCAAGACGCCCATAAAAACCGCGGCACCGTTCAGCGCTGTCGACAGGGTCTCGCAACGCGTCCGTAGAGCCGGGAATCCCGCCCGTTGCGGGAATGAGGATGCCTGAACCAAGTCCGCTCGTAACGGTTCACGGACCGAAAGAAAAAGAACACTAATCGACGCTAATTCTCGCTAATACCGGACAACGTCACCTTGAAGTGCCTTCGACTTTTCCGCGACCTGCCGGATTTATGTTGAGTGTTGCAGACTTTCCAGGGCGGTATCATTAGT
>CAZSOG010000038.1:0-12676 GCA_964607555.1 uncultured Pirellulaceae bacterium
TAAAGGTTTCAACCCCGATCCAGCTCGACCGCCAAACGCAAAGGAACCACGCCATGAGCCACCAGAGCGACCGCCGGAACTTCCTGAAACGGGGAATTGGCATGGGCCTCTGCGCCGCTGGTTGGGCGCATTCGGCCGCGGGCAAGTCACCCAACGGCAAGATTCACCATGCGGCGATCGGCGTAGCGGGAAAGGGCTGGTCGGACGTCATGGCGTTCGCGTCGCACCCCGAGGTCGTGATCGCGGCGTTGTGTGATGTCGACGCGTCCCGCATGCAGCGCGCCGCGCGGAAATTTCCCCAGGCCCGTTTGTACCAGGACTGGCGGGAACTGTTGGCCAAGGAGGGCGACAAGATCGACACGGTCAGCGTTTCCACGCCCGATCACATGCACGCGCCGATCAGCATGTCGGCGATCAACCATGGGAAACACTTGTTCGTCCAGAAGCCGATGACACACGACGTGTACGAGGCGCGGCGCGTGACCGAGGCGGCCGCCAAGGCCCAACTGGCCACTCAAATGGGCATCCAGGCCAACGCGTCGATCAGCTATCGCATGGCGGTGAGGTTGATCCGCGCCGGGGCGATCGGCAAGGTCAAGCGTGTCCATGCCTGGTCGAACAAGCCGTCCGGCAAGTACCGTCCGACCGGTCCGCGTCCGCGGGGCAAGGACCCCGTGCCGGCGACGCTCGACTGGGACGCATGGCTCGGCTCGGCGCCGCCGCGCCCGTACAAAGAGGGGATATACCATCCGACTTGGTGGCGTGGCTGGCAGGACTTCGGCGTGGGCTGGCTCGGTGACATGGGCTGCCACATCACCGACACGCCGTTCCAGGCCCTGAAGCTCACCGCGCCGCTGCGCATTCGGGCGGAAGTGGAGCCGGCATGGTGGACCACCGACGCCCGACGCGGCGAAACTTGGCCGACCTGGCAGATCCTCCACTACACGTTCGCGGGCAACGACCTGACCGCCGACAAGACCCTCGAGTTCACTTGGTCCGATGGCGGCAAGTACCCGCCGGTCGAGCTGCGCGGGCAGATTGACAACCAGGAATACCCCAGCCAGGGCGCGCTGCTGATCGGCGAGACCGGGTCGTTGCTCTTGCCACACGTCGCGGACCCCCAACTTTTCCCCAAGACGCGGTTCAAAGACTACCCGCTCCCCAAGCCGGCGCCCAGGAATCACTACCACCATTGGATCGACGCCTGTCTTGGGAACGCCACCACGGCCGCGGGTTTCGACTATTCGGGCCCGCTGACCGAAACGGTCCTGTTGGGGACCGTCGCCCTGCGGTGCCCGGGCAGGGAACTTGCCTGGGACCCGGCCCGGATGGAGGTCACGAACGTGCCCGAAGCCAACCAACACCTGCGCCGAACCTACCGGGACGGCTGGGCCGTGGAGGGCCTGTAGATTGTTATTCGACGCGAAGTTCAAATTCCGTTCACCTTTTCGCGCGCGGCGAAGTTTGAAATAACAAATCAAGAACATGACGAGCAACATACGGATGATGGCAGCGTGGATTTCGGTCTGGCTGGCGGCTGCCGGCAGTGCGTTTTCCGCGACCGCCGCCGACCTGGAAACGGATAGACCGAGCGGCGCGCGCGGCGCGACAAACATCGCTCGTGTAATCGCATCCAAATTGAGGTGGAACAAGGGTGTTGGGCTGGATGTGGGACCCGGAGACGCGCGTCTGGCGATGGCGATGGCCAGGAGCACCGACCTGACCATCCATTGCGTCGAGCCAGATTGGGATGTGGTCCGGAAGCTCCGCCAGGATGTCGACGCGGCGGGGATGTACGGCGCGCGGATCCTCGTCCAACACGGTCGCCTCAATCAACTGGACTATCCGAGCCGCTCGGCCAATCTCGTGATATGCGGAGATCAGTTCACGCACGGGCTTCGCGGACGCGATGCAAGGGAGATCTACAGGGTGCTGAGCCCGAACGGAATCGCCTTGGTCGGCCAGAGTGCCGCGGCAGCGCGGCGCGGGAACGTGCTGACCCGCGGGCAACTCGAGGATTGGCTGAAAAATTCCGATATCAAGACCTACGAGATCATGGAAAGCGACGGGGTCTGGGCGATAGTGACTCGTCCGCCGTCACCCGGATGGGACGAGTGGACCCATCGAAATCACGATCCAGCCAATACGATGGCCAGTCAGGACGAGATCTCGTACGCCACGTATCGGCCGCGGTGGATCGCGGGCTGTCGTCCGGGGTTGGCCGCGGCCGGCGTCGCCCTGGCCGGGGGCCGTGTCATCGTCGCCGGACTCTCGTATCCCGACCATCCGGACACGACTCCGTACATCCAGGTCCTCGACGCGTTTACGGGCGTTGAGCTATGGGCCAAGGTCGGTAAGAAGGAGCTGCCCATCGATCGACCGCCGGGCATGTACGGTAATCGTGAGTTCTGCTCGGACTACGCCGTTCAGGATGACGAGCTCTACTTATTGGGCGGCCAATTCTGCCACGTCATCGACCTTGCCGATGGCACCATCCGCCGATCGATGCCGATTTCCACCGAAGCCTCGCCGGAAGCGGGAGATGCGTGGTTGTACGTTTCCTGCGTGGGCGACACATTGTTCGGGGGCGTGGGACAGTCGCCGAACGTGGTCGTGGATTGGAACACCATGAACTATCGAGGCCGCACGAAGGCCGTGTTCGCGCTCGATCGCCAGTCTGGGAACCTCAAGTGGATCAACCAAACGCCGGCCATCACGGCCTCGCTGACGGTGAGTAACGGACGACTCTTCTACTGCGACCCGCAACTCAGTCTTCATGCGCTGGACGCCGCCACGGGCGAAGAAGTCTGGTCCAAAGGGCGAAAAACCGGACTGCCGGAAGGCAGCGAAGTAGCGGGTTGCGCCGCTTATCGAGATAAGCTGTGGATCTTGTACAATCGCCCGCTGCGTGACAAGCGCGGCGGTTTCTACGCCGGGGCCGACTTGCTCCGCGTGGGCCACAACAAGCGCGAATTGGCGACATTCTCGGCCCGCGACGGTTCGCGCTTGTTCGACTGTGACTTCCGAATGACAGTCGCCGGGTTTACCTTCTCCAAAGACACGGTCTACGGAATGCGCCAGCATGACAAAGGGCTGGCCGCTGTCGACGTACGTGACGGAAGTTGCAAATGGTCGCGGCCCGAATGGCGTTTGAAGTGCACCGCCTCCTTGGCGACAAGGAACTGCCTGGTATACCGCTCCACCGAGACCTCGGTGCTCAACTTGGCATCGATGGAAAACACATCGGGGGCAACGCCTCGGACCGTCTCCTTTGGCGGCTTCCGTCCCACCTGCACGTTTGCCGCCGTGCCGGCGTTCGGCATGCTCTATGTCCAAGCGCCCGGCTGCCAATGCCCGTCGCCCCTTCGCGGAAGCCTGGCGCTGGCACCCGGCGAGCCGCCGCATCCGATACCGGCCGCGGATCGACTGCGCCAGGGCCCGACATTCGCGCGCAGAGTCGCTGCAGCGCCGACTCGCCCGGTTTGGGCGACTTGGCGCGCGGACCGCGAACGAAGCGGTCGGAGCGCGCAGGAGGTTTCCTTGCCACTGAGACCGTCATGGCATCGAGAGCTGTCCGGTCCTCTCACGCCCGCGTGCGCCGGGTACGGGCTTGTCTTCTGTGGCGCAGCGGGCGGGAAAGTCCTGGCTTTGGACGCGCGCACGGGCGAGAAGAAGTGGCAGTACCTCGCGGGCGCTACGATTCCCACAGCGCCTTTCTTGTGGCAAGGACGGATCTACGTGGGCGACGAAGACGGTTGCGTGCATTGCCTGCGCGCCGACCGCGGCGCGCTGATCTGGCAGTTCCAGGCCGCGATGGCAGCCGATCGAGCGGTTACCTACGGACGATATGCCTCGCTCTGGCCCGTTGGCAGCGGCGTGCTGGTTCACGACGGCGTTGCGTATTTCGCGGCGGGTCGGCTGCCCAGCGAAGGTACGGCCGTTTATGCCCTGGATGCGCGAACGGGACGCCCGCGCTGGCACGAGCGGCTGAACGATAAGGTGGCCCAATTCAATCGTGGATTCGTCCCGGGCGGTCCGGCGGCCATGAGCGCGGATTGTCTTTACTTTCCGACCCCCGAGGCGGCTCCGTGGCGGATCCAGCTCGGCGGCTCGGATCGAACGCCGCGTGCCGTGGCACCCGTCCTGTTTGGTGCTCGCCGCGCCGGACCGGAGATCATGGTGACGAACAATCGGCTGATTTCCACGACGCGCGGAAGGCAATACGTATGGCATGTGAAGTACGTCGCCGAGGACGCCACGGGGAGGCTGCCCATCATCGGCGATGATGTCGTTTATCTGCCGAACCAAAAAGTTGACGGCCAGACCGTTACGTATCTTGTTGCCATCACGAAGCAATTGACCAATGCCAAGGCGGCCTCGCCAAGGCGTCTCGTGTGGAAAGCGTGGGAAGGTGTGTTGATGAACGCGCTGATCGAGGCGAGTGGCGTGTTGTTCTCCGGCGGACGGACGAGGGTTTACGCGACCCGGGCTGCTGACGGGAAGGAACTCTCAAGCGCTCCCGTGCCGGGCGAAGTCACGGATTTGGCGGTCCAGGGCGGTCGGCTGTTCGCGACCCTCCGGTCCGGGGAAATCGTGTCTTTTGGCGAACCGGGCAGCGCGGATTGATGGGAAGCAGCACCACATGGGGAACGCGGAGACTGCTTGACCAGGGCCGGGAATCGCGGCATCACGCACGATGATTTCGACAATGTGCCCATCCGGTTTCTTGAAGTGGACTTTGGCGAGTGCACTGACGGGCGAGGCATGCGTGTCAGCTCGTTCGGAGCGTTTACGCGGTACCATTGCCCTGACACGCGCGAAGTCACGCGCTGGCTCGCGGCGCTGCTTGATCACCAAGCCGTGGAACGGAAACGTTTTTTCGCCGTCGACCATGCCTACTTGACAATCGCTGTTGGCGACGGAAAATGGCGTTTGAATCTAGACTGTGCGCAGCGCGCCGTCGAGGGTGGGTAGGGACGGGTTCGATGGTTGCACGGCCGATCACCGCGCGAAGAGCGCGAACGATCGATCCGTCCGGCAGTGGTCGTCGCAATGACTCGTCGAAAGGGGCACACATGGTTTCGCATTCAGGATATGACAATCGCTCTCGAAATGCTTCAAATGGTCCAGGTTTTCCAAATCCGCACGGAAAATACCACGGTTTATTTAAGATCGTGTCCGGAAACCTGGCTGTCAGCACGAACGATGGACGTCCACGTTCGTCGAAGAGGCGGATAATCGCCTGGCCGAGGCAGTCTTGTGACAGGCTCCAAATCTCGAATCGATATCTCGCCTCGACCATGACGTGCCGAAGTTTGTTCCCGCACCCCGCGATGGCGGTTCGTCCGGCCGCAAGCGCGCAAAGCTCAGCACTTGACGCCGGAAGTGCTGGCTCAGTCTGCTCCCGTGCGTTTCGAGGCGGGCAATACAATGGTGGCTACGCCACACGAGTGCCAGCACACCCACAAGAGGAAGAAGTTCGGCCGCCGCACTGCCAACTCAAATCGGGCTTTGGCCCATCGTCCGCGCTACAGGGGCAAGGAAAGAGAAATAGGAACCGTGTCCAAGAACAAGACCGTATCGACATTGATGAACGAAAATCACGAGGAACTCGTCGAGACCTGGCTGGGGAAGATTCTGGCCCTGCCGGGGACGAGATCCGCCGAGCTGATAGCCGAAGAACAGCTCCGCGTCCAGGCGACCGAGCTGCTGCGGATGCTCGCCACGGCCTTCGAGGCCGAGAATTACGAGGACATCGAGCAGCCCCAGTTTGCCGACTCGGTGGCCATGCTCCGCGACCTCAGCGCCCGCCGCGCCGAGCAGGGCTTCACGCCCAGCGAGACGGCGGTTTTCGTGATGTCGCTCAAAGACGTCCTGCTCGAATACCTCCAGGCCGAGTTCGGCGGCGACCCGGCGGCGCTGAACGACGCGATCATCAAGATGGGCAAGGTCATCGACAATCTGGCCTTGATCACGTTCGAGACCTTCGTTACGACGCGCGAGCAGATCATCGTCCAGCAGAGCCGGTCGCTGATGGAACTCTCGACGCCGTGCCTGAAGGTGTGGGACGAGGTTTTGATGCTGCCGATCGTGGGCGTGATCGACACGGCGCGGGCCCAGCGGATCATCGAAGTCCTGCTCCAGACGATCGTGCGGACCGAATCACGCGTCGTGGTGCTCGACGTTACCGGCGTGCCGGTCATCGACACGAAGGTGGCGCGGCACCTGATCAAGACGGTCACGGCCGCGCGGATGCTCGGCGCGGAAGTCATCACGACCGGCATCCGTCCCGAGGCGGCCCAGACGCTGACGAAACTCGATATCCAGTTAACGGGCCTTCGCACGCGCGGGACGCTACGGGCGGGGCTCGCCGATGCGTTCAAGCTGGTGGATCGCAAGGTCGTCGCGAAGAGAGAGTGATCATGAAAGTGCCCATACTGAAACTGCGGGGCGTTCTCCTTACCTCGATCCAGGTCGACATCGACGACGAGGACGCCCTGGCTTTTCAGGACGATCTGCTGCGCAAGCTCGCCGAGACCGAGGCCAAAGGGGTCGTCATCGACATCACGGCGATGGACATGGTCGACTCGTTCATGGCGCGTGTGCTCAACGAAACGGCGCACCTGGCGCGCATGCTCGGGGTAGAAGCGGTGCTGTGCGGCATGCAACCGGACGTGGCGCTCACGCTCACTGAGATGGGCCGCGAACTGGTGGGTGTCGAGACGGCCCTCAACCTCGACCAGGCGTTCGAGACCATCCAGCGCCTGATCGAAGAACGGGAGGCCTGAGATGAACAACAGGTCGATACGACTGGGGGACACCCGGTCCGTGGTGGCCGCGCGGCAGGCCGCTCGTGAAATGGCGATTGATCTCGGCTTCGGCTCGGCCGACCAGACGCGCGCGGCGACCGCGGTGTCCGAGATCGCGCGCAACGCCATCCAATATGGCGGTGGCGGCGTTTGCGTTATCACGCATGAATCGAACTTGGAAACGCACGTGTTGCGGGTGACGGTCGAGGACCGTGGGCCTGGCATCCCGGATCTCGACAAGGCGATGTCAAGGGGTTTTTCGACGAGTGGCGGATTGGGGATGGGACTCGCAAGCGCCCGGGTGCTGGTGACGGACCTCGACATCCAATCGGAGCCTGGGCATACCGTGGTCGTTCTGGTGCTGCGGCGCGGGAAGAAGTAGCGGGAAGAAGCCGTGCATGATGAGAGATGGGAAATGGAAAATGAAACGCCCATGGTCGTGTCGGTGAGGGTGGAGCATCACATCGCGCGGGCGCGATTGGCGGCGACGGCGTTGGCCAACCGCCTCGGCCTGTCCGAAGTGGCCGTGTATGGCATCGCGACGGCCGTCTCGGAATTGGCGAATAACCTGGTCTTCCACGCGCGACGTGGCGGCACGATCAGGCTGTCGGCGATCAGGCGCGACGGCGGCATCGGCCTGGAGATCGTGGCCGAGGATGAAGGCCCCGGCATCGCGGACGTGGAATTGGCGATGCGGGACGGTTTCACGACCAACGGAGGCCTGGGCGGCGGGCTGCCGGGCGTGGCGAGACTGATGGAAGAGTTCGAGATCACGTCGACCGTCGCCGGCACGCGGATCGTGGCCAGAAAGTGGGCCAAATGAGCGTCGGAATCGCCAAACAGCCCATGGACGACGCGCCCCATTGCGGCGACCAGTGCGGCTATTGGCGGTGCGGCAAGAAAACGATCCTTTGCGTCGTGGATGGACTCGGGCACGGCGCGCACGCGGAAAAGGCCGCCCAAGCCGCGATTGACCATGTCGCCTCCCAACTGACGCGGCCGCTGCCGGAGATCTTCGCCGGCTGTGATGCGGCCCTGCGCCACACTCGGGGCGCGGCCATGGGCCTGGCGGTCGTCGATCCAGTCGGCAAGACCGTTACCTACGCCGGGATCGGCAATACACGTGCCCTGGTTGTGAGGGAACCGAGCCGGAAGCTTTTCGAGAAAGAAACGGCCCAGTTCGTAAGCGACTACGGCATTGTCGGTGGAGGTTACAAAAAGCTCAACCCGGAAACCTTGCCGCTGGGGCCCGGCGACCTGCTGATCCTGCTCACCGATGGCCTGACCGAGTCGGTCAAGATGGCAGGCTACGACGAGGCGTTGCGATGCGACGTGAAGAGATTGGCGGAAGCGATCCTTCAGGATGGGTGCCGCGGCGCCGATGATGCCGCCGTACTCGTGTTTAGAAACGAGGTGACTCGATGACGGAGCAATCCATCAAGGACCAGTATTCTTCGCTGTTGAATCGCTATGTGGCAAAGCCGGAGGAAGTCCTTCTGGCCGAGGCGGCCGAACTGGGACGGGCCTTGGTGCGGGCCGACGCGCCGCCGGAAGAGATCGCCGAGTTGCACGAAACGGCCGTCCGCCGCCTGGCCGAGGAGTCGCCCGATCTGCCCCTGCTGGATACTACGCGACGGATCTCGGCGCCCTTGATGGAACTGCTGATGGGCTACGGCCTGGCCTTCCGCGAGTGGAAGGAAGTACGCGCGCGGACCGAGCGGGAACTGACGAACGCCAAACTGGCGGCCGAAGCGGCCAACCGCGCCAAGAGCGAGTTCTTGGCCAACATGAGCCACGAGATCCGCACGCCCTTGGCGGTCGTCCTCGGATTCACGGATTTGTTGATCACTCGAGACAGGCCACGCGCGGAAGTCCTTGAGCACCTGCGGACCATCCGTCGCAACGCCGACCACCTGCTGAACATCATCAACACGATCCTGGACCTCGCGAAGATCGAGGCGGAGAAATTCGAACTGGAACTCGCCGATTGCCCGCCGCGGCAGATCGTCGAAGAGGTGGCCTCCTCGCTGCGGGTTTCCGCCAATCAAAAACACCTCAAGCTGGACGTCGAATTCGTCGATCCGCTACCGACCGCCATTCGTACCGACGCCGGCCGCCTGCGGCAGATCCTGCTGAACCTGGTCGGCAACGCAATCAAGTTCACGCATTCCGGGGGCGTGCGAATCACGGTCAGCCACCATAGCGGGAAAAACGCACGGGGCCGGTTGCGGTTCGCGGTCGCGGACACTGGCATCGGCTTGACCGCCGCAGAGATCGGCGGGCTCTTCCAACCCTTCACGCAGGCAGACATGTCTGACTCGCGCCGATTTGGCGGCACGGGGTTGGGCTTGGCCATCTCCCAAAAGCTGGCGGGCATGCTCGGGGGGCGGATCGAAGTGTGCAGTGAGCCGTTGGCGGGCAGCACGTTCACGCTCTCGATCGATGCGCGACCGACTGGCGACCGACTGGAGTCAGGTCTTGACAAATAACCTATCGTCGGACCTTCGTCGAGTTCGTTCATTGCCACGCGGCGCTCGGCGAATATGACATCGACTGGGACGGCACCGATCCGACGCCAGGCTGGGATACGCCTGAATGGGGTGAGTAACGTAAAGCGGAACGTATTCTGGTGTGCCCGCGCTCACGCAACCGGCGCTTGCAAATGGCAACGGTCCATCGCGTGAGCTTGTCACACCCTACGTCGCCTAGATCCCCGCGCGAACGGGATTCAGGTGAATGGTCGTTCATCAACACCCAGGCGAAGAACCGCCATCCCTGGCGACAAACGACCCGACCCAGTACATTTTCTTATTGACCGATTCGGATGATCGTGATATCGGCGCGCTGGGAAGAGGTTCCGGCCGTGTCACATGCGTAGGAAATCGTATTGCCGCCTGCCGTCAGTGTGGGAGTCGAGCCGCGTGGGGTGACGCGTCCAAGCTCCTTGCCCTCGCGGTCGTACAGACGCGCCGCGCCGACGCCGTCATACTCCAGATATTGCTCAGTTTGCAGCTGGCAGGGAAAGACGATTGTTCGAGCGCCCACCGTGATGGCCGGATCCTTAACCGGAAGCCAGCATTCACGCAGTGCCTTGATGGGGCCAATCAGGCACTCGACCGCAGTGCGCGGCGGAATGGAATTGTAGCGCAAGAACACATTCGTAATTCGATCGTATTGGAAGTGACGCACCGCGTGTTTTCGGCTGTATCCGGCGTCGAAATCGAACACGCGATCCGTTTCCGGCCGCGTCAGTTCGCAGTACTTCCAACCTTCGAAGTCCACGTCAACATAGTGGTCCCGGTACCCGCCGTTAGCGCACCGGAGCTGGATGTTCAACACCTCGCTTTTTCCGTCGCCGCACACCCACACGCCAAGCGGTCGCGCCCACCGGCCTTTTGTCGCAAACTGTTCCGGCACGCCTTCGATCAGCGCCGGGGGTGCGATGCGTTGGCCAAGGCGAACCAGGTCCGCCCGCTGTTCCACCCAGCCGCGCGCATCCTTTTGCTGACTGTCGGCCGAAAACAAGACACATGCTTCGCCATTCGGCGTTTTCTGCTTTGCGGCTTGCAGCGTCGATCGGCATTGCGCGTTGGCACGCGTCTTGACATACCGCGACAGATTGGACTGGTCCAGCAGTACCGGATTGTCACTGTCGGCGTACGGACAAAGCATTGGCAGCGCGTAAAGCCGCACTCGAACCGGTTGCCGACCCAGATCGTTGGCGACGGTCCAGGACCGGCTCTTATCGTCCAACACCAAATGAGCCGGTCCATATCGGGCCGGCACCAGACGCCATTGCATGTCGGCACCCCGAACCAGCTTGAACTCGGCCCCCGGCCGGCGAATGGCTTGCTTCAACGAATCCGGGAACCGGTCATCCAGGCGCAAACGTTCGTAAGTGCCGATCAACTGTTTGATATCCGGCCATCGGCCGCAATCGTGGATCTTCTTGAGTGAGGTTTCCAAGCTCCAACACGTATCGAAACCGATCGCCTTCTGACAGATATAGGCGATTTCGTCCGGCGTCGTCGCGCGGCGATGCGGCGCCCAGGTGTGGAATCCCCACCAACCCAAATCGACCGGAATGAAGTTCTGTTTCGCGCCGACCGCCGCCGCCAGCTTGTTGTTGTCCAGGAACCGCTTGACTGCGATCTCGACACAATCGTTGCAGGTCTTGAACGCTTGCAAGTGCCAATACAAAGGTCCGGCACAACTGCCGCCAACACGTACCTCGCGCTGCCACAGCTTGCCGCTCAGCAACGGGATCTGTTGGATATATTGCCAGCCCCACTGTTGGCCGAACGCCAAGTTGGAACCGGCGCCGTCAAAGTAGATCATGTCCAACTGACCGGTGTTGATCACGTCGGCATAACGGCGTGCAACTTGCTGGGCAAGACTTGTGTCGCAGTCGACCAGATAGTTGTTGTAACGCTGCGTCAGATGATGGACGGTCGTCCCCTTCTGGTGTTCGGAGCGTCGCGTCCCATAGGCACCGCGAATGCATTTATCCAAGCCGTAGGGTGGTTTCGTCGACAGACCGCGATAGCTGACGATTTCGTCGTCGATCTGCACGTCGAAGCCTTGCCGTTCACCACCGTAGGCAACATCTGCCGGAAAATCCGCCGGTGACTCGGCGGTCGGAATGAACCGAGCTCGCGTGTCGATATCGGTTGCCACATGAACAACACCGTCCTTTGCGAGCCGTGGGTCTGGTTTGGGAGTTACCAACGGATCCCGCTTGCCCACGAACCCGGTCAGACAGTGAATGCCGACCTTCAAGCCCGCGGCATGCGCCTTGGCCGCCACGCGTCCGAAGCTTGCCATGCCGTGCGGAAACGACTTCGTATTGATTGGATAAGAGCCGAGCGATGTAGACCATGTGTTGGCGTAGATCAGGATATACCCGAAGTTGAGCTCTTTGGCGATGCGAATGATCTCGTCCGAGTTGGCTTCGGTCATGTCGATAAACACGTAGCTCTTGCGCGCATCGGACGATCGACGCCCCCAAACGCCGTCGAGTGTCATATGAGGCACCTGCGGCTCGGCCAGTTCGATCTGTTGGATCACGTTCAGCACTTCGCCATTTGGAGCGGCAAACAACGCGACCCGCGCACCGACAAGGCCGAATCGATAATAACATTGTCCCCGAAGCCAAACTGGCCGGCCTTGGATCACCATGCGCGAGTTGGTCTGCATGTTCAGCGCTTGGCACCCGATGGTGAACCGCTCGGAACGTACGATTCCCGCCTGGACACCGGCGCGCCGACCGCGGATCGACACGCAGACGTTCGGGAAAATCAGCTGGTCGCCCTCCTGTGCCTGCTCACCAGACAGTTCCAGCAGTTGGAAAACCAACCAACCTGGATTCCGCTCGACTCGAATTACTGCTTTGGCATCCGTATCGGCAAATGTGACATACAGGCGATCACCCCGCAGTTGGACTGCGTTGGCGACGTGCTGGTTCTGTCCCTGTACTAGAATGGCCATCGGAGCGGGTTGGCCAACAACATAGTTGGTACCGTCGCGCGTGTCGATCAGTGCGGTACTCTGCCCATCGGCCGATATTTCGTATCGGAACCGCTCCGTTTCCAGAACGATCGAACCACCGCGTGCAGCAGGCGTCCCCAATACAAGTCCAACGGCCACGGCAGCGATTAAGACGCAAAAGGCTTTCATGCTGTAGCTCCTCATAACGTGGGCTACGCCCACAACCCATAAGGGAGTACGCCATCGTTCCGCAGCGCTCCCGTTGTTCGCTTGGAAACATGCGCGCACCGTGCGCGCATGTGGCAGCCTAAGACTCTAACGAGGCTTCACCTCCAACCAACTGACGCATGGCGATGCATTGGAGACCTTCGGTCGCTCCT
>CAZSOG010000039.1:0-12651 GCA_964607555.1 uncultured Pirellulaceae bacterium
GGGCGCTGAAGGTGTGCGCTCCTCTTGGGTTGCGGGCGGAGCCCGCGTTATGATTAAGAGTAGGATTAAGATTAAGATTAAGAGTAAGATTAAGAGTAAGAATGAAAAAACCCGCAATGCGGGTGTTTGCGAAGAGACAACTGATCACCGAGTGAGAGGTTTCCAAATGGTACCCCGTGCGAATCGACCCGATTTCATCGGTCTCGTGTTTTTCGCGTTATCGACTTACGTTATTGCAGCCGGTGCCAACGCGGCGGAAATCGAGCCGGTTACGGCGACGCGTGGGATGGTCGTCTCCGTTTCGCCATCGGCCAGTGCGGTGGGCGCGTCGATCTTGCGCGCCGGTGGTACTGCCGTGGACGCCGCGGTCGCCACGGCGATGGCTTTGGCCGTTACGTACCCGCCGGCCGGTAACATTGGTGGCGGTGGGTTCATGCTCGTCCTGCCGGCGCCCGGCGTGGAACCGGTCTGTATCGAGTACCGGGAAACGGCACCGGCCGCCGCGACCGAGACGATGTTCACGCTCGGTGAAACGCATCTCAGCGCGAAGGCGGTGGGCGTCCCGGGAACGGTGCACGGCCTGGCACTGGCGCACCGGAAATACGGGCGTCTTCCGTGGAATGTCCTGCTCCAACCGGCGATACGCCTGGCCCGCGATGGGTTCGCGGTCGATGCGGCGCTGGCCCGTTCACTGAACCAGATACTGGCCGACAAACGATCGCGCCGATGCACGGAAATGCGTCGCGTCTACAGGGCACCAAACGGTACGACATGGGAGCGCGGAGATCGTTTGCGGCAACCTGATCTGGCCGCGACGCTGGAGCTCATCGCGAACCAAGGCCCGAACGGGTTTTACCGCGGCACAACCGCCAGAAAAATCGTCGCCGAGATGAAAGCGGGTGGCGGTATCATCGCGCTGGAGGACCTGGATCGATACCGCGCGAAGGTCCGCGCGCCGATTCACGGTACGTATCGAGGTTTCGACATTTATGGCCCGCCACCACCCAGTTCCGGGGGTATCGTGTTGATCGAGATGTTGAATATGCTCGAGCCGTTCAAGTTGCGCGAATATGGTCGTTGGGCACCCGATACGGTCCATCTGATGATCGAGGTGATGCGGCGCGCGTATCTGGATCGCGCGCGGTACCTGGGTGATCGGGACTTCGTGACGATTCCAACACGGCTGACAACCAAGGATTACGCGGCGCGCCTCGGCGCGCGCATCGACCGGCAGCGGGCGACGCCCAGCACATCGCTGGCCCCGGAGATTTCGCTGGCTGACGGAGAATCGAGCACGACCCATTTCTCGATCGTCGACGCCAACGGCATGGCCGTTGCAAATACGTACACGTTGGAGCAGAGCTACGGTTCGCGCATCATGGTCCGGGGGGCCGGGTTTCTGCTCAACAATGAGATGGGCGATTTTAATTGGACGCCGGGTCACACGGACCGCTTGGGACGGATCGGCACGCAACCGAACCGGATAGCGCCCGGCAAGCGGATGCTCAGCTCGCAAACGCCGGTCCTGGTCTTGCACCATGGAAACTCGTATCTCGTGACCGGAAGTCCTGGCGGGCGTACGATCATCAGCACGGTCCTGTGCGTCATTCTGAACACACTTGAATTCGAGATGGATTTGCCCAGTGCGATTGCCGCGCCACGCCTGCACCACCAGTGGTTACCCGACAAAGTACGTTTCGCGGCATGGCGCGAAGCGCCCTACTGCAAACTCGTGACGCGTCTCGAGTCGATGGGGCACGTATTTGACTCGCGGGCCGGCAAACAAGGGGACGCGCATTCGATTTTCATTGATAGCGCGCGGCACGTGCTGGTCGGTGTCGCGGATAACCGGATCAGCGGCAAGGCGGTCGGTGTCGACGTGCTAGAATGAGCGACAGGGTGCGCGGAAGCCGCCGCCGAGTCCGCGGCCTTCTTGTTTCTCATTGGCCCGCCGGCGCGCGGCGCCGGCGTCCAACGCCGCGGCATACAGCGTGGTTGGATCGAGAACCAGGACGATGGTTCCGTCTCCCAGCACGGTGGCACTCCCCAGACCAGGAAGATTGGCTAAGTAGCTCGGCAGCGGCTTCAAAACGATTTCCTGCTGGCCGAGCATCGCGTCGACAACCAAACCAAACGGCTTGCCGCCGATGTCGGCTACGACGATGGATACGTGGCCGGTCTGGTCCGCGCGTGGCCTGGGGCACACGTTGCCGGCATGGCTCGAGGATTCCTGGTCTGTTCCCCGTGCGCGCCGCGCGTCTGTGTTGCCGAACGACGCATGGGAACGTCGCGGAGCGCGGTCGTACGCCCTTGCGGGTTGTCCGACGCCCACGTGCGGATCGGGAGTCTGATGCCCAAGCATGTCGCCGAGGGACTTCATTGGGATGATCGTGCCGCGAAGGGTGATCGCCCAGTGGCCATTAAGTGTCTGAATGTTGGCAGGCCGAACCTTGACTGTTTCGGCGACGATGTCGATGGGAATCGCGTACGTACGCCGATCGACTTGGACGAGCAATGCGGTCGTGACAGCCAGTGTCAAGCGCAGGTGTATGCGGAGATGCGTGCCGGCACTTTTTTCGGAACTCACGGAGACGGTGCCGCCAAGGTCGGTGATATTAGTTCGCACGACGTCCATGCCGACGCCCCGTCCCGAGATATCGGTGATCTTGTTGGCCGTGCTCAAGCCGGGCGAGAAGATTAGATTGAGTGTTTCATCACGTGTGAGCGCCGCTGCCCGCGCGGCGGTTACAACGCCGTTTTCGACCGCTTTTTTCTTGAGTCGATCCACGTTGATACCGGCACCATCATCGATGACGTCGATGACGACATGATTGCCCTCGCGTCCGGCCTTCAGCGTAATGTTGCCGGTTTCCGACTTACCGGCGGCCCGGCGCACCGCGGGCAGTTCGATACCATGATCCGCGGCATTGCGAATCAAGTGCACCAACGGGTCGCCGAGCGTCTCGGCGACTTGCTTGTCGAGTTCCGTCTCCTCGCCGCTGATGTGGAGGCTGATGCGTTTACCCTGGCTCTTGGCGATATCGCGCACGACACGTGGAAACCGTTGGAACATAGTCTTCACCGGCACCATGCGCATCACCATGGCATTGTCCTGGATCATGCTGGTGATTCGGTCCAAGCCATCGATGGCGGACTTCATGGCACGCAAGCCGCCGTTTCGATTCGTCTGGAACTCCCGAAACGCGTGCGCCAAGGAGTTGCGCGCGATCACCAATTCGCCGGCGAGGTTGATATATGCGTCGAGTTTTTCCTGATCGACGCGCAAGGTCTTCGCCACGGCCGGCTTGTCGGTCCCCGACGAATCAGGCGTGCTGTCGGGCCGATCGTCGCGCGCCGGCGGCGCGCCGGCGGAATCCTGGTCGCCCGGGACACCATCGGCTCGTTCGGGCGAATCGACTTCAATACGGACCTGGTCCATTCGCGCGCGAAGCCGGCCGGCCAGCTCTTGGATCGTGGCGCGTGTCGTGTCATCGACGGACGACGCCGGCGCCGGCAGGTTTTCCAGCAGGTCGATCAGCTGCTCACATGGCGCGATGAATTCGTCGCGTTCCACGTAGTCGGCGGCGTTGCGCAGCGTCGTTAAGGACCGGAGGAGCGTGCTGGTTGTCGTATCCGTGACGTCGTCGTCGAGCAGTTTCGCGGCCTGCCGTTCAATGCTCTCAACATGTTGCTCGGCGCTCGCCAGGAAGATCCCGAGTCGTGTTGCCGGCCGGTGGCTGACGATCGGCGTTCGCGCAACGGGCTGCTCGGCATCTTGGGCGGCGTTCGTGACGGCCAGAAGGCGAACGACGAGATCCTTCAGGTCATGGTCGGTCTCCGTATCCGGTCGCAGTTGAGTGATCATGGACCGCAGGGCATCGGTTGCCTGCAGGATCAGGTCATCGATCTCCGGATTGATGGCGAGCTGGTCGGAGCGAATGAGTTGAAAGACGCTCTCCAAATGGTGGCTCAAAGTCTTGAGTTGTACCAAGCCGACGTAATCGGCCGTTCCCTTCACACTATGGATGGCGCGAAAGGCCGTGTTGATTTGCTCCACATCGGTCGGGTCTTTCTCGATAGCCAAGAGGCACTGTTCGAGCTCGTCGAGGTGTTCCTCCGATTCCGTGACGAATTGGGCGACGAGGCGTGGAGCGAGTCCGGTGCCGGGCGGCGGCCACAGGTCGGTCGGGAAACTTCGTTGGGCGGTTGCCGCCTTCTTTATGGGCGGAGCGGATTCCCGGAGCTGGTCGCCGGAGGCCGAGCGATTCGCCAGTGGCTCCCGCGGGTGAGCGTCGAGAATGGCGTGCAGTTGACTGATGGTCGCGGCGACCCGCGCGCGCTTCGCACACGTGGCTTCGTCGTTGCCGGCAACCTCGACCAATTGCGTGAGCAAGTCATAAGTACTTAGTAGCGTGTCGACCACGTCAGCGTTTGGTTTGACGGCGTCGTCACGAATGGCGTCGAGGACGTTCTCTCCGGCGCGACTCAACTGGTTGATATCGCGCAGATCGATGAACGACGAGACGCCCTTGATGGTATGCAGGCTGCGAGCAACGGAGTCGACGACTTCCCCGTCGCCGGTGCCGGCTTCCAGGTGCAGCAAACCGGCACTGATCGTGTTCAGGTGCGCGCGCGCTTCGTCGACGAAGTCATTCAGTACCTCCGCATCGGCGAATAATTGGCTGGGATCGTGCATTTCACTCACGGTTCTGCCCCATGGTAAATCAGCGCGCGAATTACTGTCCGACGAGCATCTGGGCGTTCATGACGAGCGTATCGGCGGTGGCCGGCTTGACGACGTAGACATTGGCGCCGGCCTCGAACCCTTTGGCTTTATCGACTGCTTCCGATTCCGTTGACACGACGATCACGGGCGTGTTTTCATGGCCGCGCATCTTCCGGATTGTCCGCGTCAACTCATAGCCGTCCATTTGCGGCATGTTGATATCCGTGACAACGAGGTCGAACGAGTCGCTCAAGAGCATCTCCACCGCCTCGCTTCCGTTCTGTGCGCCAACGACTTCATAGCCGGCGCTCTGCAGCATGAACGAGTGCAGATCACGCACCATTTGTGAATCGTCAACAACGAGTACTTTGGTCGTCATTTGGAAGTCCTTATTTTCCTTGGCGTCGCGAGACGTTATGACTCAAGAGGCACGGTCTTTAGGCGTGTCTGGGTGTTGCATCGTGTTGTATCAAGAATATGATCCAAAGCAATGGATGCCGCGTCGGCGATTTCGGGGTCGTCGTGGATCCGATATCTTCGCACCACGGACTCAGCGCGCGCGTCGGCGATGCGGCCGAGTGATTCCAGGGCACCCAACGCCACCCAGGGCGAGGGGGAACCGTCAAGGCACGTGATCAACCGGTCAACGGCCTCGGCGGGCGCCACGGTGGCCAGCGCGTTGGCACAGTCGTACTTCGTTTGTGGGTCCTGTTCTTCATCGAAGTGGACCAGCAAATGGTCGATGCATTCACGTGTGGGATGGCGGGTCAATAGTCGTACGGCGGCACGGCGCACCTTGGGCGACTCCTGCCGAAGACAGTCGAACAGCGCATCGGAAAAGCAGGTGGTTTCGCGCTTGACGAGCCCGTTGATCGCGGCGGCCACGACCGCGGACGACGGAGATTTCAAGCTCGCGAGAAGAATTTGGTCCACGAACGGTAGTGCCGGCGCGGCCGCGAGTACTTCGATCGCCACGAGATGACCGGTCGCGTTTCGATCATGCGCGGTGGCAATTAGATTGGTTAGCGCGCGGTCCGATCCGATCGCGATCAGTGACTCGGCCACGACCCGGCGCACCTCCGGATCCGTGTCGTCCAAAAGTCGACTCAATTCGTCAACGACTTCGTCCGTGGTGTTGCCGATGGGCCCAAGGGCCCGGGCCGCGTTGCGGCGTGTTTCGGTATCGACGTCTTGCAGCGCGCGGCAAAGCGAGGTGGCCGCCCGTTGTGAGTCGAGGCGTGCCAACATGCGTGCGGCGGTTCGTCGACAGAGAACGTCGCCCTCCTGTAACAGCGCCAACACGGTGTCGAATGCTTCGGGGCGGCCAAGTTGTCCAAGTACGTCGATGAGTTCGCAACGCTGGGCGGCGGATAAGTTGGGATTCGCCAGTTCGTCAAGGATCGGTTCGATGTCACTCGGCGCCAGACGCACCAGCGACGTGGTGACGAGCCGCCGGAAATCCTCGTCGACATTGTCTGCGTCGGAGATAAGCAGTTGAATCAACGGTCTGACCGCGTCATTGGAGCCGAGCCTGCCCAACAAGGTGACGGCGCGTTGCCGTAGCGTATCGGAGGAGTTTTTCGTTAGTTCGACCACGTCGTCAATCGAGATTCTCTGACAGACCGCGTCCCATGCCGAAGCGGGCAAGACGGAAACGATCCTTTCCATCGACGCAAGCACTCGGTTGACGATCACGGGGTTGGGATGTCCCAGCAGGGGAAGCAGAACTTCGAACGCCTCCGCATCACGTGCGGTCGCCAGTGCGTCGACCGCCGTGAACACGACCATCGGATCGTCGTCCCCGGTGAGCTGACTGAGTGCTTCGACGGCGTCGGAGCCACCGATTTCGCCAAGGCTCTTGGCTATGGAGCAGCGTGTCCACGCGCTGGCTTTGAGTGAATGAACCAACGGCTTCACGCAGGCACGCGAGCCAATCCGGCCGAGTGCCTCGGCCGCTGCGGCCGCCACGTTGATATCGCGATCCTGGAGGGCACGCACGAACGCATCTTCCGTGTCAGGGCTGCCGATCAGCGCCATGATATCGACGGCAAACTTGCGCACGTCCTTGTCGTCATCATCCAGCAGCTTCACCAGGTGGGGGACCGCGGGTTCCCCCGCCCACTCGAGCACCTCGCTCGCCGCATTGCGCGCCGCGGCGTTTTCCGTCCGCAACAGGGGAATGACGGCACGCACCGTCTCTTCCCCACCAATTGCCTTGAGTGCGTCCACGGCGGCTTCACGTACCGCGGCGGTCGGGTCGAACAGAAGCGGAATCAAGGGGGCTACCGCGCGGGAATCCCGCAGTTCGGCCAGATCTTCGGCGGCGTAGCGGCGAGTTGCTTCGTCCTGGCTCAGCAAATCACGAATAAGAGCTGTTACCTTGTCAGACACAATTCACCTCCAAAAGCCGTGTCGTCGGCACTCGAGTCATTCATGGGGCGACGATAGGCAATGTAGTCGTCCAGCGAGACCATTTCGAATGCTGCACTAATGCGACCAACACTCTCGGAATGTCCAAGAAAAATAAAGCCACCCGGCTTGAGTGAATCATAAAAACTACTCAACACCTTGCGCCGAGCGACATCGTCGAAGTAGATCAGTACATTGCGGCAAAAAATTAAGTCAAATCCTCGAAAACGGCGCATCGCCGGTCGATCGAGGAGGTTGACCTGTGAAAACGAGACGATCTCCTTGATCTTGTCGACGACGTGGTACCCGTCGGCGCGTGATTCGAAGTACTTGTCCAGGTAGGCTTCCGGCACATCCTTGACGGCACGCTTGCCATAGACACCGCGACGTGCCGCCGCCAGCACATTCGTGTCAATGTCCGTGGCCGTGATCTCAGTTCGCCATTCAGACGCTGATTCAAGGCATGCGTCGAGGATGATCGCGAGTGTATAGGGCTCGTCGCCCGTCGAGCACGCGGCGCTCCAGATCTTGAGGCGATGGTCGCTTCGTTTCTCGTTCGCCGCCGTGATGGCGGGCAAAGCATGGTTCGTGAAGCACTCCAGTTGTGGATACTCGCGAAAGAAGTACGTCTCGTTCGTCGTCAGTGCCTCGATCAGCTTCTGCAACTCAACTCCGCTCCCGTCCTGATAGCGGAGGTAGCGGTAGTAAGCACGTGGCGAGTCGCAGTCGGCAGCTGCCATGCGCCGCGCCAGCCGTGTTTGCACGAACGACAGTTTGCGGTCCTCGAACATCATCCCCGTCTCCTGGTAGATCAGGTCGCGGATCAGTTCGAAGTCATGTTGTTCGAGTTCCATGGAGAGTGTCCTCGGTGTATTAAACAACTAGCATGTTGATATCAAGAGTGACGACGTCCGGGTCGTGCTCGTGCACGCGTGCGACCGCGTCCTGGCCGTTCCGCGCACATGCCACGACCCGCAGGTCGGGGTCGCTCTCTAGGATGTTCTTGATCTCGCGCCGCATCAGTGCGGAATCATCGGCGACGAGTACGGTTGTTGGACTTCGCATGGCTGTTCGTGTCGGGCGTAACGTTGTTTCTCGAAGTGGAAAATCCAATTGCGGCGAAAGACGGCTCCTCACATCGTGCATGGCGTCGCTTGACAGGCGGGGTCGGTCACGGAATTGTCCCATGAAAGAAGTGTCTGTTCTGCGGTCAGCGGCACTGCCGCGGCCGGCTCGGGTCGCCAGCTGCTTTCAAGTGCCGCCGTGGAGTCAGGACCGGCGGCGGCAGCGTCGTCCGCACGTTTACCGGCCACCGATTCGTCCAGCGAGGAAAGTTCTTCATCACTCAGTAGTCGATCCGTCTTCAGAATCAGGATCATGCGGTCGCCGCCGTTGAGCTTGCCGACTCCCGCAATGAAATCGTTGCCATGGCCCACCCGCGTGACCGCGGGAGCAGACTCGATCGATCGGAGTGGCAGCCGCAGGACTTCCGAAACCGTGTCAACGATAATGCCCGTCTTGCGATTGTTTATATCGACAACCACGACTCGAGTGGCATCATCGTACGGGCGTGCTTCCATGCCGAATCGGCGTCGTAGATCCAGGACGGGCAAGACCTGGCCACGCAGATTGACCATGCCTTCGACAAATGCCGGCGCATGGGGAACCGCCGTCACTTTTTCCAGACGAATAATCTCTTGCACTTGCATGATATCGGTCGCGAATTCCTCGGCACCGACGCGAAAGCTGACCAGCTGACGCGCAT
Source organism: uncultured Pirellulaceae bacterium (assembly GCA_964607555.1). Lineage (GTDB taxonomy): Bacteria > Planctomycetota > Planctomycetia > Pirellulales > Pirellulaceae > JAJSAJ01. The sequence goes on from CAZSOG010000039.1 coordinate 8,901, forward strand.
CCGTCTCGGCACGGGTAGCCATGAAAGATTCTCCTTGTCCAGAGCCATTCGGGGCCCCATGGTCACGGACCACGGACTCGATTGCGTCCAGGTCGGCGCGGGTGATCAACCGCTGCGTGTCGAGACTCATGATAAGCCGCCGGCCGTTGTCCAGCTTGGCCACGCCACGGATCCGATTCCGACTCGGGCCCTGGCCGGCCACGATTTCCGGGGTCGGTTCGATGGCGGATTTCGGTACTTGCAAGACTTCGTTGATCTTGTCAATTCTCAGTGCCATGGCCATCGAACCCGCCCGGACCACCAGACAACGTTCGTTGTCACGATTGGCGGGCGTGTCCAGGGCCTTCGTGGTCCGACACGTGGCATCGATGTCGTCCTGGGTTTGCCGAAGTCCGAAAAGGGCTCGCAGGTCCATCACCGGCAGGACGCGTTGCCGAAGGCTCGTTATGCCCTCGACTCCCACCGGTGCGTTGGGGACTGGCGTGATCCACGGGATACGTATGATCTCCTGCACGTCCATGATCGGGAATCCGTACTCTTCATTCGCGAGCCAGAACGTGACAAACCGCTCATTGTCCTGGTCCGTCGCGACATCGGTCGCGCCGCGACTCGAGTGACTCGAACGCGCGACCGCATCGTGTTTCACTCGCGCGACGTCGACCCCGCGTTGATCGGTCACCTTGTCTTGATCGATCAGCATGACGAGACGTTTGCCTTCATCGAGCTTCACGACACCTTGCAGGAACTGGCTGTCAACGCCCTGGACCGTCGCGGGGGCCGGTTCGATATCCGAACTATCCACGCGCAGTACTTCGCGCACGGCATCCACGATCAACCCGGTCGGCGCGCCATTGAGTTCCACGACGAGTACGCGGCACTGTGTGTCATCTGATTTGCCCCTCATACCGAATCGCAGGCGCGGTTCGATTACTGGTAGTATGTTGCCACGCAGATTCGTGAGCCCGCGCACATACCGCGGCGCTGTGGGAACCGGCGTGATCCGCGGCATCCGAATGATCTCGCGCACCGCATGAATGCTCAACCCAAACTCGACATCATCGAGCATGCACGTGACCAGCTCCTGTTCATCGGCGACGGCCGTGGAAGCGCGCGTGCCGAGCGCGTTGATACCCGTCGTCAATGTGGCTCTGTTTCGTGCTTCCGCCATGTCGTCGATCCCCTTGTTCCAGGTCCGATCACAAGCCGCGTGCGCGGGTCGATTCCGGATCTAGTTTTGCATTTCATCGGCCAGGGCAGAGACTTCTTCGATGGCATTGGCCAACTCCTGCATGCCGCGGATGCCTTGCTGGGCAGCGGCGGCGGCCTGCGCGCTGTCGTTCCGACCATTCGCCGCGGCCTCCGCGATCTCTCTGGCCGCTACGGTCGCTTCCTTGGTGCCGGCCGCGACTCCTTCCGCCGCGACTTTGATCGCTTCCACGCCGTGCTCCACTTCCTCCATTTCACGACCGATCACCTCGAAGGCCGAGACGGTCGCGGTGCCTTTCTCCACTTCCATGGCGGCGGCGTGCCCCGCTCGATCGATGTCCGTTGCCACTGCGGTAATTCGTTGTTGGATGTTGCGCACAAGGTCCTTGGCCTTCTCCGCGTTTTCACCCGACTCGCAAGCCAGGTTGCGGACGTCGGCGGAGACCACGGCGAATCCCCGGCCATACTCACCGGCCCGGGCCGCCTCGATACTGCCGTTGACAGCCAAGAGGTTGGTCTGGATCGTCACATTGACAATCGTGTCGATGATTTTCTCGATCTGCCGCGTGCGTTCCTCCAGGAGTCTCGTGTTCGTGGCCGCGGCATATGATTCACTGGCGGCGCGCGAAATACCCTCGACGACTTCGCTTACGGCGTGGCCATTGTCGGATAGGAGTTTGGTCAACCGGGCGTTCCGCTGTTGTGAGGATTCGGCTGCGTCCTGACAAAGTCGGGCGACCCGATCCGTCTGCTGGCAGGCGGCGGCGCCTTGTTCCGCGGCGACGGCGGCTTGTTTCGCGCCCGCCACGATTTGATCGATAGCGGTCATGATCTGCCGTGAGGAACTGCTGTATTCCTGAACCAACGCGGACATTTCTTCCGCGGCCGCCGCCAGCTCCTGACCAGATTTGTCGCCCAACGTCGATGACTTGAGCACCTCGGCCATGTCCGCGAGTTCCTGGACGCCCTTGTCCATTTCTTCCAACGCCTTGCTCTGTTCCTGCGTACTCGCCGTGGCTTCTGCGGCGGCGGCGCTGTTTTCCTCCGCGGCGCTCGCAATCTGCTCGCCTGCTTCCAAATACTCACCGCAGGCCTTGAGCGCTTGACCGGCGTTGTCACTGACCGCCTCGCAGGCAGTCGCCATCTGACTCATTTCTTCCGTGACGTTCTTCAGTTCGCCCGCGACCCGTTTCGCTTTGGCGGCTTCTTCATTGGCGGCCTGACTTGAGTTCTGGACGTCCTCGGCCACGCGCCGAACGTCGGCCTGAATCATCGCGACCAGCTCGCGAATATCCCGTGCCGATTTTTCCGACGTTTCGGCCAGATTACGCACCTCGTCAGCCACCACGGCAAAGCCCTTGCCGTGCTGACCCGCGCGCGCCGCTTCGATCGCGGCGTTCAACGCCAGCAGGTTCGTTTGATCGGCGATGCGCACGACCGCCTCCACGATATCACCGATCTCGTTCGCCTGCTTTTCCAAATCCGCCACCTGTTTCGCCGACTCGATATTCGCTTCGGCCGCCTGGGTAACGCCGCGCGTCAGACGCGTCAATTCGTCACTCGTGTTGGTCACTAGTTGTTGAATTCCCAGCACCCGATCCAACAGAGCCTTGGACGTATTCGTGGCCGCTTCACTGTTTCCCATCATCACGCGCGCTGCCCGGACGCCCGTTTCGATACTGCGTGATGTTTGCTCCGCCCCGGCAGCGATGCCTTCAACCGCCGACATCAATTGTCGTGCGGCCGCCGCTGCCTCGGCCGTTCCACTTGATGACTGCTCGGTCGCCGTCGCAATGCGTTCGGCGGCCTGCTGCCGCTTGGCCGCCGTGCGTGCGGCAACCTTCTGTTGCGCACGCTGACGCGCTGCTTCACGTTGGTTCATCGCGTCGTATTCGCCCGTGTTATGGCTCGCTCTGGCTGGTAATGCGGCTAGTTTGGCCATGGGCTCAGTCTCCTCGTGGTTCTTCTCATTTTTCTGCCCTCAGGCGCAAAAAGGGGCGGACGCGGACAGTCGGCATTCCGTTACCCGCGCTGCCGTACCGGAAATAATGGTATTCGCCATTCCATGGCCGTCTCGGTGGAAACGGCTTCTACCGGGCGCCGCCGCCACGCGTTTCGTCCGCGTGATACGTTCCCCCCTTGCTCACAAATAAAGCTACGTTGCCAATAACCTGAAGCAACCCGATATTTGCGCTGGCGGGTTCCACGCTCTGACCACGCAGGCCCCGCCCATGCCAAGCTTGAAAGACCGTCTCTCGTAACTTGTCCCCTTAATCCGGATGGCGCGAATAATCTCGCAATACCGCGGTGGGAATAGGGATTGAACGCGGAATGCGGAATGCGCGGGTCGGTTCACTCTTACCCATAATCCTGATCCTGACCCTGATCCACATGACGTGTTCCGTCGTGCTCCAGTGGTTCACTTGGCAACACGCGCACACGGTCCGTGTATCTGGCAGCCTGAGAATCTAGTGAGGCGTTGCTTCCAATCAACTGACGCGTGGCGATGCATTGGAGACCTTCGGTCGCTCCTGTGCGGGGTCAG